>NZ_RZRA01001105.1:0-1651 GCF_003998945.1 Mesorhizobium sp. M7A.F.Ca.CA.003.01.2.1
CTTGTAGATGATGCTCGGGATCAGGAAGCCGCTCTTGCGCTTCACCGTCGGGTCGGCAATTTCGAATGCAGGCAGATAGGCAAGCGGAAAACCGAAGAACTCGAAATTCGCATTCTCGAAGCGAACCGTCTTCTTCTCGCCGTTCCAGATGATCTTCTTGGCCTTGACGCGCCAGGTCGGCGCTTTGTCCGGCTTATCCTCGCACGGCTCGCAGGCGGTGTAGACGCCATTGTGGAAGGTGGTCAGCACGCCGCCCATGCGTTCGGCGCTTTCGGCGGCGAAATAGGCCTTGTCGATGGTTTCGACCCGCAACGCGTTGACGAAGCCGTCGGCGAAGTCATCGGTGATGTCGATATGCTGCGAATTGATCTTGGTACCGTCGCTGTTGATGACTTCGACGTTACCGCTTGCGACCATTCGCTTGGTGTTGCGGTTGTACTCGACCCGCTGGGCGACAAGGCGATTGCCACCATAGTCGATCTGCACGCCGCCAACGGCGGTCACGGTCTGGTTGTCGTTGTTATAGACCAGCGTGTCGGCCGCCAGCAGCATTTGCGAGCCGGACGGAACCGATGTCGCCATGTCGCCGACGTCCTGCGCAAGCGCCGGTGCCGGAACGGCGTAGGCAAGCACGCACGCCAAGGCGGTCGCCGCATAGAGGCGCGCCAAACCGGCCTGCCTGTTGCTGGGCAAAAACGCCTCCCTCACTAGCCGTCTTCCTTGTATAGCAGGAAAGTCACCCCGAAGAACATAGCCACCATGACCGGTACCCAGGCGGCTACGACAGTCGGCACGAATCCCGCCACGCCGAATGCCTTCACCAGAACCGAAACGACATAAAGCAGAAAGCCAGCGATGATGCCACCCAGAATCATCGTCGCCGACTGCCCCATCCTAGCAAATCGCATTGAAACCGTTGCCGCGATCAGCGTCATGGCGACGAGAAGGAACGGCAACGCCACGAGCGAATCAAACTGCATGGCAAAGGCATTTGCCTTGAGGCCGAAGGAGCGGGCAACCTCGATCTTTCCGGGCAGGTCGTAGAAGGGGATGGTTTCCGGGCGCGCCAGCCGCTCTTGCACGAATTCGGGCTTCAGATTGGTCGGTACGCGATCGGTTGCCGATGCCTGGATCGTGCCGTTCTGGAACGTCTTGACGTCCTGCAATTCCCAATAGCCGTCGCGCAGGAAGGCACGGGCAGCATCCTTGCGCTCGACGATGTTGCCTTGCGGGTCGAGAATGAAGAATACGACATCGGCCATTTCCAGGCCCTGGTTCAGGATGGCCCGCGCACCGATGATGGTGTCCCCCGAACTGGTTTTCTGCCGGATCCAGGGCGCGGCATCGGCCGAGACCGTATTCGATTTGCCGGAACGCAGCTGGGTTTCGATCTGCTCGGACCAGGAGAATGCGTGCGCGGCGAGCGGATTGATGACGCCAACCGACAGGACGCCGAACAGCAAGGCTCCGATACAGCAGGGCAAGAGGAACTGCCAGGCGGAAACACCGGCGGAACGCGCGATGACCAGCTCGTAGCGCCGGTTCAGCGACACCAGCGTCGCCATCGCCGAGAAGAGACCGACGAACGGCACCGTCTGCAGCATGATCATCGGCATGCGGAGGCCTGAAATGGCTACCGCCGTGCCGTAGG
>NZ_RZRA01001106.1:0-1651 GCF_003998945.1 Mesorhizobium sp. M7A.F.Ca.CA.003.01.2.1
CTATCGCGACAAGCCTGCGTCGTGGTTCACCGCGCGTGACGACATCAAGGCGATCATCGCACAGCGGATCGCCACCAAGACGATCGACGAGTGGCTTGATATCCTCGAGCCGGCCGACATCTGGTGCGCCAAAGTGCTGACCTGGCCGGAGATGCTGGCGAGCGAAGGGTTCCATTCCCTCGGCATGCTGCAGACTGTGACGCGCGAGGACGATGTCTCGATCCTCACCACCAGTTCGCCGCTCCGGGTCGATGGCATAAGAGCCAAGGCCGATCGGGCGGCGCCCCGCATCGGCGAGCACAGTGCCGCCATCCGCGCGGAGTTCGGCCTGTGAGTTCGCCCAAGCTCAAAGGCATGACCTGGAGCCATCCGCGTGGCTATGATCCGATGGTCGCCTGCTCGGCGCTGTGGCAGCAGAAGACCGGTATTGCCATCGAATGGGACAAGCGCTCGCTGCAGGACTTCGAATCCTTCCCGGTCGAAGAACTGGCGCGCGCCTATGACCTCATCGTCATCGACCATCCGCATGTCGGCCAGATCACGGCCGAAGGCTGCCTGGAGCCGCTGGATGTCGCCGGACGCGAGGCGGAACGCACGGCCCTTGCCTCGGGCAGCATCGGCCAGTCCTATCCGAGCTACAACTGGCAAGGACGGCAATGGGCTTTCCCGATCGATGCGGCAACGCAGGTCCAGGCATGGCGTCCGGATGCGATCGGTGCGCCACCGGCGCGCTGGAGCGAGGTGCTCGATCTCGCCCGGCAAGGCCGCGTGCTGCTGCCGCTGCGGCCGCCTCACGTGTTGATGGTGTTCTACACGCTTGCCGGGAATCTCGGGCATGCCTGCACGACCGATCCATCCGACGATCTGATCGATGTGGAGATCGGTAGCCAAGTCTTCGAGGCAATGCGCGAGATCGCAGCGCTGGTCGATCCCGCGTGTTTCGAGATGGACCCGATTGCCGTCTCCGAACGTATGGCGGAGGCCGGTTCCAGGTTCGTCTGCGCGCCACTGATCTATGGTTACGTTTCCTATGCGACGGCTGGCTTTCGGGCGAACCGGCTGGCCTTTGCCGATGTTCCGGTCATCGGTTCCGGCGGCCCGGTCGGTTCGGCGCTTGGCGGCACCGGCATAGCCGTATCAGCCTTTTCCAAAGCCAGGGATGCCGCGATCGACTTCGCCTATTGGGTCGCGAGCGGCGATGTCCAGCGTGGCGCCTATGCCGCCGCCGGCGGCCAGCCCGGCCATGCAGCGGCCTGGGAGGACCAGGCTGTCAATGAAGCGACCGGCGACTTCTATCGGGATACGCGCGCGACGCTGGAGGGTGCATGGGTGCGGCCGCGCCACGACGGCTACATGACTTTCCAGCAAGCAGCATCCGAACGCATCCTTTCCGGCATGACCTCCCGGCATCAAGCCCGACAGGTTGTTGCCGATCTCAATCGCCTGTTTCGGGAGAGTTCCCCGGTGCAGGTGTCCGGCGCTGCCGGTGGAGGAGCCTGAACCAAACCGAACGGAGGAGAACGAGATGACAGGAATGATCCGCGGCCTGCTGGCCGCAACCGCGCTTGCCTCGCTTGCAACGACCGCCTTTGCGCAGGATGTGCAAGGCGTCATCGGCGGGCTGCCGACCGAACTCAAGGCGCAATATGAC
>NZ_RZRA01001107.1:0-1648 GCF_003998945.1 Mesorhizobium sp. M7A.F.Ca.CA.003.01.2.1
GTTCGGACATGAGGCCTGGGAGGTGACGTCACGCCCCGACCCTTATGTCGTCGGCGGCACGTCCGCCACCGCGCGCATGTACAATTACGGCGCCGTTCTGACGCATGTTTCGCTGGTTCATGCCGACCGCAACACGCCTGGCTACATGCGATCGCCGCCGGAGACGCCTTATGTCTACGCGCTGGAAAACGCCATGGACGAAATGGCCGTGGCCCTCGGCATGGATCCTGTCGAGTTTCGTCGCATCAATGAACCGGAGAAGGAGCCCATCGGAGGCAAGCCATTTTCCAGCCGCTCACTCATCAAGTGCTACGACCAGGCGTCGGAGGCCTTTGGCTGGTCGAAGCGCGATCCCAAGGTCGGCTCGATGCGCGACGGCGACTGGCTGGTCGGGATGGGCTGTGCGACGGCGATCTATCCGACTGCCGCCGCGCCCTGCGCGGCCCGGGTTCGTCTCACCGCCGACGGCGAGGTTCGGATCCAGTGCGGCTCGCATGAAATCGGCACCGGCGTTCGCACCATTGCCGGCCAGATGGCGGCCGAAAGACTGGGCATCGGCATGGACAAGATCAGCGTCGAGATGGGCGACAGTGCCTTGCCGCCGGCTCCCGTGTCGGGCGGATCGATCTCGACCGCCAGTGTCTGCTCGGCGGTCATGAAAGCCTGCGACGCGATACGCGAAAAGCTGTTCGCCGCCGCTGCGGGCAGGGGGGCTCCGCTGGCCGGTTCGGGCAATGCGAAGCTGGACTTGAAGGACGAAGAGGTCGTCACCGAGACCGGCAAATCCGCAAAGCTGGCTGATGTCTTCAAGGCTATGCAAGTCGGCGCCATCGAGGAATATGCCGAGTTTGCGCCGAAGGGTTCTTCGCCTGAAGCCCTCAGCAAACTCTATGCCGGACAGTCGGAATTTCATGGTGGAGAGAACGACGAAGATTCGGTCAAATATGCCTTTGGCGCCGAGTTCGTCGAAGTGCGCATCAACAGCTATACACGCGAAATCCGGGCCCCGCGCATCGTCGGGGCCTTCGCCGCCGGGCGCATCATGAACACGCGCACCGCGCGCAGCCAGCTGATGGGTGGCATGATCTGGGGTATCGGCCAGGCGTTGCACGAGGCGACGGAAATCGATCAGCGACACGCGCGCTACGTCAACCGCGACCTGCAGGACTATCTCGTACCGGTCAACGCCGACATCAAACAGGTCGACGTTATCCTGGTCCCCGAAATCGACCATCAGGTCAACCCTGCCGGCGTCAAGGGTTTGGGCGAACTCGGCAATGTCGGAACGGCTGCTGCCGTGGCGAGTGCCGTCTATCATGCCACCGGCAAGCGCATTCGCGATCTGCCGATCAGAATAGACGATTTGATAGGCTGACGATCAAGAGTTCTGGACGAAGCATGGAACTCGTAACCCATAAGAAATTCAAAAACGGAAAGTTGATGCCGTGGGGAAAAGGCACGGTCGTCTCCGGAGCAAAGGGATTTGTCTACCTTTGCGGAAATACGGCAACCGCCGAAAATTATGATCCGACCGGAAAGAGAGGAGGGGGATTCACTGGCGATGCGGCGGCACAGTGGCGTGCAATTCTGGCGAACATCAAATCAGATCTGGAAGAACTCGGCAGCGCGCTCGACTATCTCATCCGGC
>NZ_RZRA01001108.1:0-1641 GCF_003998945.1 Mesorhizobium sp. M7A.F.Ca.CA.003.01.2.1
CCGGTTCGGGCGGCGGCCGATCCTGCTCGCATCGGTGCTGACCTTCTCCATCGACAATCTGATCTGCGCCGTCGCCTGGTCCTACCCGATGCTGTTCATCGGGCGCGTGCTGGCCGGCATTTCGGGCGCCAGCTATTCGACGACATCGGCCTTCATCGCCGACATCTCGAACGATGACAATCGGGCTAAGAATTTCGGCCTGCTCGGCATCGCATTTGGCGTCGGCTTCGTCATCGGGCCGGTTCTGGGCGGGCTGCTCGGCACGTTCGGGCCGCGCGTGCCGTTCTATTTCGCCGCCGGGCTCGCCTTCGTGAATTTCCTCATCGCTTTGTTTTTCCTGCCGGAAACGCTCGATGACAAGCACCGCCGCCGCTTCGAGTGGAAACGCGCCAACCCGGTCGGCACGCTTCTGCAGATGCGCCAATATCAAGGCATCGGCTGGATCGGGCTTGTCTTCTTCCTGATGACGCTCGGGCATATGATGTATCCGGCGGTCTGGTCGTTCGTCTCCAGCTACCGCTATGGCTGGAGCGAGCAGCAGATCGGCTTCTCGCTCGGCGCCTTTGGCCTGTGCGGCGCGATCGTCATGGCGACGGTGCTGCCGCGCGTCATCCCTAGGCTTGGCGAGTGGAAGACCGCAGTCATCGGCCTGACATTCACGGCAGCCAGCGCCTTCGGCTACGCCTTCGCGTCGCAAGGCTGGATGATCTATGCGGTGATCGTCGTCGGCTGCCTGGAAGCGCTGGCCGACCCGCCGCTGCGGAGCCTCGCCGCCGCCAAGGTGCCGCCTTCGGCGCAAGGCGAACTGCAGGGCGCGATGACCTCGATCTTCTCGATCACCTCGATCATCACGCCGCTGCTCTACACGGCGATCTTTTCCTGGTTCACCGGGCCAAGCGCGCCGGTGACCTTCGGCGGCGCGCCCTATCTGCTGGGAGCGTGCTTCCTGACGCTGGCGGTCATCGTCTTTGTGACGAAAGTTGCGAGGCCGGCAGCGCGCACGAATGTCGCCACCGGTGTCGCTGAGGATGGAGCACAGGTGTGAGTCACAACCGCATTGCGCTCACCAGGGAGGGCCATCCCGGCAGGGCAATGAGGGGCGGCGCTACCGGATCGCGCTAAGCCCGTTCGGCCAGCAATTCCTCACCGCGCTTTTCGCGGATCAAATTGACGAAGCGGCGGAACAGGTAGTGTGAATCCTGCGGGCCGGGCGAAGCCTCGGGGTGATGCTGGACCGAGAACACCGGCCGGCCGGTCAGGGTGATGCCGCAATTCGAACCGTCGAACAGCGAGACGTGGGTTTCCTCGACGCCTGATGGCAGCGAGTCGGCATCCACGGCAAAGCCGTGGTTCATCGAGACGATCTCGACCTTGCCGGTGGTGTGGTCCTTGACCGGATGGTTGGCGCCGTGATGGCCCTGGTGCATCTTGGCGGTCTTGCCGCCCAGCGCCAGCGCCAGCATCTGGTGGCCAAGGCAGATGCCGAACACCGGGATGTCGGTCTTCAGCAGATCCCGGATGACCGGTACGGCATAGTCGCCGGTGGCTTCCGGGTCGCCGGGGCCGTTGGAGAGAAAAATGCCGTCCGGCTGCATGGCGAGGATTTCCTCGGCGCCGGACTTGGCCGGCACCACGGTGACC
>NZ_RZRA01001109.1:0-1639 GCF_003998945.1 Mesorhizobium sp. M7A.F.Ca.CA.003.01.2.1
GGATATGCTCAGAAGCCGTCTCAGCGACCAAACACCTTGCCGTCGGTCGTGATCGCGCTGGTGGCGACGTTCCCCGAGCGCCCCGGCGCACGCGCTCGAGTGGACGGCCTGGTATGGAAACGCCATTCCTGATCGGTCCCGGTCACCCGGTCTCAAAGCTGGACACCGTCGCGATGCAATGGCGGAAAGGCGTCTACCGGATCCTGGCTCGGCACGATGTCATGTGCGCGCCTGAAGATCAGCCTCACGACGAGCACGAAGTAGCCGACCTGCAGGACAAGCAGCGTCGCTATCGTCCAGGCAAATGCCTCCCAGAAGGAGCCGGTGGTCATATAGGTCCAGACCGCGACGATGACGGCCGTGGCTGACATTCCTACCAGAAACTGTCCAAAATACATGGTTTCCAAAACCGTCGAAACCGCGCCGGTTCCAACCAGTCCCTGCCTCATTTCATTTCCCGCGGACAACATTTCATTATTTTAGCAACTTCGCAAGTAAGGGGTCAGTCGCCGCAATGCGTTCTCCATTTGCACGGCAACTTGGCAACTGTGCGGGCCGCGGCCGCGGTGCTGGCGGGCTGGGCTGACACGCCAGCCGTCGACAATCCAGAAGCACGCCGGTCTTTGCACTTCGGGTCCGGAACAAACGCCGGCACGCCGAGTTTCGCCTCCAGTTCTTCAACGATTGGAGGCCAGCATGGCACCTCGCAACAAACCAAGCGCCGACATCGAAGATGACGCACCGAGGGCGGATGGGCCGACCATCGAGCAGCAGGATTGGGATGCAATCAAGGGCGGCGAGATCCTGCCAGAGTCCGCGCCGGAAAACGGCGACATGCGTTACGGCGTCGAAAAAGACGGCGATCTGCCGGACGAGGACGACGATAACGCGTACCAGGACAGCGACGACGCCCTCCCCGATGATGAGGAAGAAGCCGCAATCACGCACGATCAGACCCGAGAGGGCGGATTCGACGAGACGTGAGCTATTCGTCGCCCGAGACATGACTGCCTGTTGTTGAACTTGCCAAAGCCACATTTTCCATGCCCGGTTCGCGGGCGATTTTGCTT
Organism: Mesorhizobium sp. M7A.F.Ca.CA.003.01.2.1; assembly: GCF_003998945.1. Classification (NCBI taxonomy): domain Bacteria; kingdom Pseudomonadati; phylum Pseudomonadota; class Alphaproteobacteria; order Hyphomicrobiales; family Phyllobacteriaceae; genus Mesorhizobium; species Mesorhizobium sp. M7A.F.Ca.CA.003.01.2.1. The sequence continues at coordinate 1,071 of NZ_RZRA01001109.1, forward strand.
GGCCAGCTAAGTTTTCCGCCCAGGCAATATATCAGGTTTACCTAAAGTAACGGAACATCCAAGGGACATTATCGGAACTGAACAAGGCCCCTTGGACCTTTGCGCTCGGCAGATAAGACCTTGGTCCTACAGGAAAAAGCAAAAGCCCAAAGTGACCGATTGAGTCTTCCAACGAGGGAACATCGGGCCTCGCTTGTCGTTTGTCGCAGAACTCGGCACCGCCGGGTGTCTGGAGAACGCCGCGATGGCCCACCGATCCACCATCATCAAGACAGGCTATGGCCCAGGAACGGCGATTGCCGTGCTCATGGTTGGATTGACGGCGGTGGGCATCGTGTTCCTCATTCTCGGCAGTTCGCTTTACTTCAGCGAGCAGCCTACGGATCAACGTGTCTTGTCTTCGCCGCCGGCTCGATCGATACACACGGCCCGATAACCGAGCGGCAAACTGAACGAGCAACTGCTGGACGATAGCGACGAGCAGGCCGGCGTATGGTGAAGATAGAGGGTTCGCCAGGCGCCGAAGCGGCTTGCGAACCCTCTCAGCGCAGGAAGGGACGTTGCTGCGC
>NZ_RZRA01000110.1:0-8706 GCF_003998945.1 Mesorhizobium sp. M7A.F.Ca.CA.003.01.2.1
GCAGTGCCGTCGGAGCGCTACCCGCTGCTGGCGACCGATCTTTACCAGGTCATCGAATATTCCGACATTCCCTCAGGCGCCATCAACATCGTCACCGGTCGCAGCGCCGAACTCGCCGGCGTGCTGGCCAAGCATGACGATGTCGACGGGCTTTGGGTGTTCGCCGATGCCGAGACCTGCGCCAAGGCGGAAGCCGAGTCCATCGGCAACCTCAAGCGCGTCTGGAGCGGCAATGGCCGCGGCATCGACTGGGCATCCGACCAAGCCGCCGGCGACGCCTTCCTACGCCGCGCCGTCGAGGTCAAGAATGTCTGGGTGCCTTACGGCGATTGATGGCCTGCCGGTACTGTTCAGATCGTGTTCGGGCTTGACGCCCGGACAGATGTTCTTTAACGAGAAAAAACATCTTTATCAGTGAACGGTCAACGGCGCAGGCTGCACGATCACGCGTGACTGGCACATGACGCCTTGGCCAGCCGCAGGTAGACCCGGACTATCCCAGCGGACGAGGAGAACAGCATGGCGGATCTGGCAGGCAAGGTCGTTGTCGTCACGGCAGCGGCGCAAGGGATCGGCAAGGCGAGCGCACTGGCCTTCGCAAAAGCCGGCGCCATCGTCTACGCCACCGACATCAACGAGACGCTGCTGGCGGAACTCGCCAAGACGCCAGGGATCAAGACCCGCAAGCTGGACGTGCTCAACGACGAAGCCGTCAACGCCGCCTTTGCCGAGATCGGTGTCGTCGACGTGCTGTTCAATTGCGCCGGTTTCGTCCATTCGGGCTCGATCCTGGAGATGAAGGACGGCGACCTCGATTTCGCGCTGAACCTCAATGTCCGCGCCATGATCCGCACCAGCCGGGCCGTGCTGCCCGGCATGCTGGAACGCGGCGACGGATCGATCATCAACATGGCCTCGCTGGCCAGTTCCACCAAGGGCGTGCCCAACCGCTTCGTCTATGGCCTGACCAAGGCCGCGGTCATCGGCCTGACCAAGGCGATAGCCGCCGACTATGTCGGCAAGGGCATACGCTGCAACGCCATCTGCCCCGGCACGGTCGAGAGCCCGTCGCTGCAGGACCGCATGCACGCGCAAGGCGACTATGATGCCGCCCGCGCCGCCTTCATCGCCCGCCAGCCGATGGGCCGGCTCGGCACGCCGGAGGAAATCGCCGATCTGGCCGTCTACCTGGCCGGCGCCACGTACACGTCCGGGCAGGCCTACAATATCGACGGCGGCTGGTCGATCTGACTGCGGAATCTTGCGTGGGCCGGACGATCTGGCCCGTTGCCGGCGTTCAACAGGGGATCGAACAGTCTGAAAATCCCGCGCGCCGGCTATCTTGTATGGCGATCGCGCTTGTCCGTAGTCAGGTCGGTGAGTACGGTCCGCCGGTTCCTTGAAGGAGCAATCGCCTTGGCGGAAAGTTTGCAAAAGGCCGCGAGGCCGCAATCAGGAGAAGGATTTAGATGAAACTGCTGCGCTATGGCGAGGTGGGAAGCGAACGTCCCGGCCTGCTCGATGCGGATGGAACGATCCGTGATCTCTCCGCTCACGTCACCGATATCGGCGGCAAGGCACTCGATCCGGCATCGCTGGCAGCACTCGCCAAGCTAGATCCGAAGTCGCTGCCGGCGGTTTCCGGCAGCCCGCGCCTCGGCGCCTGCGTTGCCGGCACGGGCAAGTTCATCTGCATCGGCCTGAACTATTCCGACCACGCCGCCGAGACCGGCGCCACCGTGCCGCCGGAGCCGATCATCTTCATGAAGGCAAGCTCGGCCATTGTCGGGCCGGATGACGACGTGCTGATCCCCCGCGGCTCGGAGAAGACCGACTGGGAAGTCGAGCTGGCCGTGGTCATCGGCAAAACCGCCAAATATGTCAGCGAGGCCGATGCGCTCGACTATGTTGCCGGCTATAGCGTTGCCCACGACGTCTCCGAACGCGCCTTCCAGGCCGAGCGCCAGGGCCAGTGGACCAAGGGCAAGAGCTGCGACACCTTCGGCCCGACCGGCCCATGGCTGGTGACCAAAGACGAAGTGGCCGACCCGCAGAACCTCAAAATGTGGCTGACCGTCAACGGCAAGACGATGCAGAACGGCTCGACCAAGACCATGGTCTATGGCGTCAAGTATCTGGTTTCCTATCTCAGCCAGTTCATGTCGCTGCACCCCGGCGACATCATCTCCACCGGCACGCCGCCCGGCGTCGGGCTGGGCATGAAGCCGCCGGTGTTCTTGAAGGCCGGCGATGTGGTTGAACTGGGCATTGAAGGCCTGGGGCAGCAGAAGCAGACGTTCAAGGCGGACGTTTAGGCAGTACATTTCGGGGTCGGCGCTGCCCCCTCATCCGGCCGCTTCGCGGCCACCTTCTCCCCGCTGGGGAGAAGAGACTGGCGTCGGCGCTGACAATCTCCTCTCCCCTCGGGGAGAGGTCAGCCGAGCGAAGCGGAGGCTGGGTGAGGGGGCTGCGCCGGCGTATCTACTTCAGCACCTTCCCATCCGCACCAAACCGATACGTCTTCGCCGGATCCGGCGTCGCATACAGCGTGGCACCCGGCTCGGCATCGTAAACACCAAAAATCCGCACGGTGATCAGCCCGGCCTTCTCGCAGTCGAGATAGAGGTTGGTGTCGGCGCCGAGATGCTCGGCGTGCACCACCGTTCCCTTCCAGGAGCCGGATTTCGGATCGACGGTCAGATGTTCCGGCCGCACGCCGATGGTCCTGGCGGTTTCGCCGAGACGGGCGCCGTCGACGAAATTCATCTTCGGTGAGCCGATGAAGCCGGCGACGAACTCATTTGCCGGCGAATTGTAGAGCTCCATCGGGCCACCGATCTGCTCGATTTTCCCTGCGTTGAGCACCACGATCTTGTCGGCCAGGGTCATCGCCTCGACCTGGTCGTGGGTGACGTAGATCATCGTCGCCTTCAGCCGGCGGTGCAATTGCGCGATCTCGAGCCGCGTGTTGACACGCAGCGCGGCATCGAGGTTCGACAGCGGCTCGTCGAACAGAAACAGCTTCGGCTCGCGCACCACGGCGCGGCCGATGGCGACGCGCTGACGCTGGCCGCCGGAGAGTTCGGCCGGCCGCCTTTCGAGATAGGGCTCCAGCGACAGCATCGACGAGGCGATGCCGATGCGGCGCTCGATCTCCGGGGTCGGCGTGCCGGCCTGCTTGAGGCCGAGGCCCATATTGTTCTTCACCGTCAGATGCGGATAGAGCGCATAGGTCTGGAACACCATGGCGATGCCGCGCTTGGCCGGCGGCGTGGCCGAAACGTCCGCGCCATCGATGACGACGCGGCCCGAGGTCGAATCCTCCAGTCCGGCGATGACCCTGAGCAGGGTCGACTTGCCGCAGCCGGACGGCCCGACGAAAACGACGAACTCGCCGTCGTTCACTTCGAGGTTGATGCCCTTCAGCACCTCGACCGGCCCAAAGGCCTTCTTCACGTTCTCGATGTTCAGCGAGCCCACGGCTTCGTCCCTGTTCTAGAGTTTGACGGCGGCGCCACTGCGCACGCTCTCGTCGGCGGCAAGGCAGACGGCGAGCGATTTGACCGCGTCGTCCATATGTTTGGTGAGATCGAGATCCTCGCGGATTGCCTTCAGCACGAAGGCCTGTTCGAGGTCGCAGAGGTCCTGATGGCCGGGTTCGCCCTCCATCGACAACATCTCGTCTGGCTTGGCGAACTTGCCGTCCGCGCCGGTCGCCGCATTGTGCAGGCGGATGGTCGAGGTCTTGGTGTGGGTGTCGATGTCATCGGACTTCACACCTTCCTTCATGACGATCGACACGCAGCCATTGGGCGAGATGACGTCCTTCACGAAGAAGGCGGTTTCCGAAATCATCGGCCCCCAGCCGGCCTCATACCAGCCGACCGAACCGTCATCGAACAGCACCTGCAAGTGGCCGTAATTGTACATCGAGGGCGCGACCTCGTCGGTCAGCCGCACGCCCATGCCGCGCACTTCCACGGGCTTCGCATCGGTGATCTGCAGCATGACGTCGAGATAGTGCACGCCGCAATCGACGATCGGCGAGGTCGTCTGCATCAACTGCTTGTGCGTCTCCCAGGTATGGCCCGAGGATTGCTGGTTGAGGTTCATGCGGAAGACGTAGGGGCCGCCGAGCTTGCGCGCTTCGGCGATGAGCCTGATCCAGGACGGGTGATGGCGCAGGATGTAGCCGATCACCAGCTTCCTGCCGTTGGCCTTGGCCGCCGCGACGACGCGCCTGGCATCGGCCACCGTCGTTGCCAGCGGCTTTTCGACGAAGACGTGGCAACCGGCCTCGAACGCCTTCACCGCATAGTCGGCATGGCTGTCGGAATAGGTGGCGATGCAGGCGACATCGGGCTTTTCGTCACGCAATGCCTCGTCGAAGGAGCGCCTGATGCCGTAACCCGACAGCCCGTCCGGCAGCGGCACGTCGGAGCGATTGATCAGCGCCGCGATCTGGAAACCTGGATTGGTATGGTAGGCCAGCGCATGGCTGCGGCCCATATTGCCGAGGCCGGCGACGACGACACGCAGGGGTTGGGCCATTTCAATTCGCCTTTTCTTGACTGCGGGCTGCGAGAGCCACCATCACCTGTGGCTCACATTCATCTGCGACCCGCAGGGCTGCTTCTTCGCTGTCACACCGGGACAAAAGTCGAAAGCCATAGGCATCAACTCCGTCCTTGATCAGTGAAAGCCTCTGATCATCAGGCAAGGGATGCTCAAGGTTGAGCGCCTGCTCGAACGCTTTCGACTGCTCGTCTTCCATCTGGGAATTGACGCGCCAACGAATGTGACAATTGTATTCCTTCGGCCGGCGCTCCGGCCCAAGCCGTGCAAACCAGACAGCAGCGTTGATATAGAATTGCGGACCCCAGGAAGACTTCTGAAGGTTCAGCACACAGATCGTCTCCGGCCACTCTCGGTAGAAATTTTTGGCGCGAACGCCCCGGAATCCATAGTGGCTCGCTGTCTCGACGAGGGCCTGTACGATAGCTTCTTCCCCGCCGCTCACTTCACCGCTCCGGAAGTAATGCCGCGGATCAACTGCCGCGAGAAGATGACGTAGAGGATCAGCACCGGCATGATCGCCAGCGACAGCGCCGCCAGGATAGCGTTCCAGTTGGTGACGAACTGGCCGAGGAAGAGCTGCGCGCCGAGCGTCACCGTCTTGGTTTCTTCCGACGGCGCCAGGATCAGCGGGAACCACAGGTCATTCCAGATCGGGATCATGGTGAAGACGGCGACGGTTGCCATCGAGGGCCTGACCAGCGGCAGCACCAGGCGGAAGAAGATGGTGTATTCCGACAGGCCGTCGATGCGGCCGGCATTCTTCAGATCGTCGGACACCTGCTTCATGAACTCCGACAGGATGAACACGGCAAGCGGCAGGCCTTGCGCGGTGTAGACCAGGATCAGCGCCGTCAGCGTGTTGACCAGCCCGCTCGCCACCATCAATTGCAGGATGGCGACGGTGCCCAGCCGGATCGGGATCATGATGCCGAGCGCCAGATAGAGGCCCATCAGCGAGTTGCCGCGGAAGCGGTATTCCGACAGCGCGAACGCCGCCATGGCGCCGAACAGGAGCACGAGGAACAGGGAGGCGACGGTGACGACGAGGCTGTTCTGGAAATAGTGGATGAAGTCGCCCTGGCCGATGACGGTGGTGTAGCCGATCAGGTCGAAGGTTTTGGGCGTCGGCGGCGTCAGCGGCGCGCCGAAGATGCCGGCGCGGGACTTGAACGAGTTCATGATCACCAGGATCACCGGAAACAGCGCGATCACCGTGTAGGTCAACAGGATCGCATGGGCGCCGATGGTGCGGGGTACGGAACGGGTGGCGGTGCTCATCTCTCGGCCCCTCAGAACTGGTAGCGACGCAGGCGCGTCTGGACGAGAAAGAGATAGACGCAGACGCCGCCGAGGATGATCAGGAACATCATCGTGGCGATCGCCGCGCCCATATTGGGGTCGCCGACCTGCAGCTGGAAGCCGAAGAAGGCGCGGTAGAGGAAAGTGCCGAGAATATCGGTCGAATAGTTCGGCCCGGCGAGCGCGCCTTGCGCGGTGTAGATCAGGTCGAAGGCGTTGAAATTGCCGACGAAGGTGAGGATCGAGATGATGCCGATCGACGGCAGGATCAGCGGCAGCTTGATCTTCCAGAACTGCGCCAGGCCGGTGATGCCATCGCATTCGGCGGCCTCGATCACCTCTTCGGGGATCGACAGCAGGGCGGCGTAGATCAGCATCATCGGGATGCCGACGAACTGCCACACCGAAATCAGGCTGAGTGCGGTGAGCGCATATTGTTCCTTGCCGAGCCATGGCGTGAACAGGCTTTTCAGGCCGACGAGATCCATCAGATGCGGCGCTACGCCCCACAACGGGGACAGGATCAGCTTCCAGGCGAAACCGACGATGACGAAGGACAGGATGGTCGGCACGAAGATCGCCGTGCGGTAGAAGGCCGCGAACCTCAGTCTCGGGCTGGACAGAAGCGCGGCCAGCATGACGCCGATCGGGTTCTGCACCAGCATGTGGATGATAAAGAACCAGGTGTTGTTCCTCAGCGCGTTCCAGAAACCCACCGACCAGTTGGGATCGCCGAACAGCATGCGGAAGTTTTCCAGCCCGACGAAGACCTGGTGCTGCTCGATGTTGCGGAACAGCGAGAGCTGCAGCGTGCCGGCGAGCGGCAGGATCATGATTGCCGTGTAGACAAGCACCGCCGGCGCCAGGAAGACGCCTATATGCCAGCGGAACGGTCTTTTCGGTCTGATATCTGCGGCCATGAGTTCGGTCCCCGCCGTCTCTCGGTTCCAAAGGGTATCGATCTAGATGATGCCTCGATGCACGGCCCGACCATTCCTGCCGATGCGGCAGGAACAAAGGCCTGCGACTGATCAGCTAGCCTTCCCCGAAGAGAGGGTAAGGCCGGGAGGCGGTGCCGACAATCGCAATCTGAATAGGCGCACTTTGAATGAGGTAGTCCGGAACCGGCCAGGCGTGCGCCGGCCGGTTCCATTACCTGAGCTCTTACTTGGCCGGATGGTACCAGCTGTCGAGGCCGGTCTGCAGCTTCTTGGCCGCCGCTTCCGGCGTATCGGTGCCGTTGATGACGTTGGCCGATTCAACCCAGGTCTCGTTCTCGAGGTTCGGCGTGCCGCGCGACAGGATCTGGTAGGTCGAGCGGATCGTCGACTTGCACTTGCCGCGCCAGGAGACGAATTCCTGCGCCAGCGGGTCTTCCATCTTCACCGGCGAGGAGTTCAGGCTGAAGAAGCCCGGCAGTGCGTTGGCGTAGATGGTGGCGAAATCCGGCGAGGCGACCCAGGACAGGAAGGTCTTGGCCGCATCGGCGTTCTTCGAAGCCGCATTCAGGCCCATGCCGATATCGGTATGGTCGGAGATGTAGCAGGTGTCGCCGGCCTTCTCGACCGGCGGCGGGAAGGCGCCCATCTTGAACTGCGCCTGGGTGTTGAACAGGCCGATCTCCCACGAGCCGGCCGGGTAGATGGCGGCGCGGCCGAGCGTGAACAGGTTCTGGCTGTCCGGATAGGTCTGCGCCTCGAAGCCATCGCCGAGATAAGGCTTCCACTTGGCCAGTTCCTCATACGGCGCGACCCAGTCCTTGTCGGTCAGCTTCTGATCGCCCTTGATCAGCGCCGCGCGGCCGTCCTCGCCCTTCCAGTAGTTGGGGCCGATGTTCTGGTAGCCCATGGTCGCGGCTTCCCAGAGATCCTTGGTGCCCATCGCCATCGGGATGTAGGTGCCGTCGGCCTTGATCTTGTCGAGCGCGGCGAAGAACTCGTCGCGGGTCTCCGGCACCTTGATGCCGAGCTTGTCAAAGGCGTCCTTGTTGTAGATGAAGCCGTGGATGACCGAAGCCATCGGCACGCAGAAGCTCGCCTTGCCGTCGTCGGTCTGCCAGGCGGACTTGGCCACCGGCGAAAAGTTCTCCATGCCGGGCAGCGCCGAGAGATCGGCAAGGTTGCCCTTCTTGAACAGCTCAAGCGACTTGTCGAACGGGCGGCAGGTGATCAGGTCGCCCGCCGAGCCGGCGGCGAGCTTGGCGCCGAGCGCGGCGTCATATTCGGTCGGAGCCGACGGTGCGAACACGACCTTGATGCCCGGGTTCTTGGCTTCGAAAGCCGGGATCAGCTTGTCCTTCCAGATGGCAAGGTCGTCGCCGCGCCAGCTTTCGATGTTGAGCGTTACGTCGTCGGCGTGAGCCAACCCGGCCGAGCCGAGAATGCTGGTGCCCAAAAGCAGTGCCGTCAGTAGTTTCGTTGTCATGCTCAGTCTCCCTGTTGACCTTTTTCAGGTTCGGTTTTGATGAGAACAGAGGCTTTTGAGCCCTTGCTCCCCTCTATAGCGGAAAGGGCCGGCCGCAACTTCTGGCCGGCCTCTTCCAGTATCTTCTGCGCCGCGTCAGTGCTGTCGGCGCCGGCGGCGAGCAGAATGGCGGTCTTGACCGCGCCGCCGCTCTTTTCGAGCAGGCGGGCCGCTTCGTCCGTGCCGCGGCCGCTGACGGCGGCGACGATACGCGCCGCGCGGTCGCGCAGCTTGATGTTGTCGGCCATGAGATTGACCATGTAGCCGTCATGCACATGGCCGAGATGGATGGCGGTCAGCGTCGACAGCATGTTGAGCGCGATCTTCTGGGCAGTGCCGGCGCCCATGCGCGTGGAGCCGGCGATC
>NZ_RZRA01001110.1:0-1630 GCF_003998945.1 Mesorhizobium sp. M7A.F.Ca.CA.003.01.2.1
CTCCGGAGCCTGAACAGGACACGCCGGAGACGATCATCGCGGCATTGCCGGCCCGAAGCATTCCGCTGCCGGATTTCGCACCGCGGCCGAAAGCCGATGTCGGCGCGCAGCAGCCTGAGAATGTTCCCTTCGCGATGGCGGAGGCGACAGCCACCACCGAGCAGGCCGTGGCGGCCGCGCATGCGCCGGCGAGCGTTCCTTTCGGCATGGCCGATGCAACGGCTTCGGCTGATGCGACCCAGGTCGCGGTCAACAACATACCGTTGCCGACATGGCGTCCCGACAATTCGCTGCCGGCCGCTCTGGCTGCGCCGCCCAGCAAGGATGTGCTGATGGCGCTGGCCGAGACGGCCGACCAAGGCAAGACCGCGACCGATGCGTTCTCGGTGCTGCCGACGGCGCGGCCCGAGATGGCCAGGCCGGACGCGGTCAAGGCCGTGCTCGACGAGGCCAATGCCCAGGTCGGTGCGGCCGATTACCAGCTTGCTTCCTTGTCCGGGTCCGAGCCGCGTTCGGCGTTCAACGATCCGGGCACCAACACCGCATCGCCGCGCGATGCTGTCGTGGCCCGCCCAGTCGGTTCCGATCCGGCCGCCGCGATCGGCGCCGGCGTCAAGACGACCCGCAAGGAATCGAGAGCCACCGCCCGCGACCTGAAGCCAGGCCCCAAGGCCATGGTGGTTGCAGCCGCACCGCAGGCCGCCCGTTGGGCCTTGACCAGCGGCGAGCAGGTCGCCACCGTTTCAAGCGCGACGACGGCGCCGGGTTACGCCTACAGCATCGTGCACACGCCGCCGAGCGAGGTCTACACCGCTGGCTTCCAGCCGAGCAGCCAGGTGGCCGATGCCAATCGCTTCACCGGCAACGCCGTCAAGTTCATGTCGGTAGCCCGCTTCCAGACCAAATGACGGCAAATCAACCGACAAAGCCGCGCCGGGCAACCAGCGCGGCTTTTTGCTGCGTGGCCGGATCCGGTCGCGCGGCCCGCCGGCTTCCGATCACACCGGCCTGACATTGCCGTGATCGTGGAACGCCTCGGGCCGTCAACGGTTTCTCCCTCGTTCGTTCAAACCCGGGGATACCCATGAAGAAGATTCTACTGGCATCGGTCATCGCGTTGGCAACCGCTTCGGCGGCCATCGCCCCTACGCAGGCCGAAACCATTGTCGTCAAGACCCACGATCACATGCACATGAAGAAGCACTGCCGGACCAAGGTTGTCACGACCTGGAAGCATCATCATAGGGTGGTCAGGGAAGTCAGGGTCTGCAACTGATCCGGCCAAGGCAGGCCTGGAAAAAACATCCGGCGGAAGCCCGGTCGACGCAAGTCGGCCGGGTTTTTCCATGCCGCCATGAAAGCCTTATTTTGTGAGCTTGCTCGCCGCGCGCGCCAAGCCTTCGATCTCGTCCCATTTGCCGGCCTTGACGAGGTCGTCGGGCGCCACCCAGGAACCGCCGACGCAGACCACGTTGGGCAGGCTTAGATAGTCAGCCGCGTTCTTGGCCGAGATGCCGCCGGTCGGGCAGAATTTCACATCGGCGAGCGGCGAGGCGAAGGCCTTCAGCGAAGCGATGCCGCCCGACTGCTCGGCCGGGAAGAATTTCAGGAAGCGCAAGCCGGCTTCGCG
>NZ_RZRA01001111.1:0-1629 GCF_003998945.1 Mesorhizobium sp. M7A.F.Ca.CA.003.01.2.1
CCTCCGTACACCGCAGCGCAGTCGAGGATACGGACTGGCACCGCATCGGCAAGGAGCGTTTTGCCGATGAAATCGCCGCCCGGCTCTACAAGCTCGCGCATGACGGCGAGTTCAGCGAGATCGTGCTCGTCGCGCCGCCGGTGGTGCTTGGGACAATGCGCAAAAAGCTGCACAAGGAGGTCGGGGACAAGGTGACCGCCGAAATTCCCAAGACATTGACCAACCATGCCATACCGGAAATCGAGGCCTTGCTGCGGGCAGCCTGATCATCGATCGGCCCTGACGAATCGAGACGAATAGCTCCGCACAAATTCCGATCCGGCCGGCAGCTTTCTCAGCTGCCGGTCAAATTTTCGCGGCAGCGCCGTCGATTTCACGGCTTTGCGGGTTGCATCGCCGACATACCATCCACCATATTGCAAACAGGCGGCGGCCTTGGGCGGCGCTCATCCAACATCGCTGACTTGAAAGGCGCTCCATAGACAATGCCGCATGACACGCCCCTTATCGCCACCATCGTCGCCGGTCTGGGGCTGGCTTTCGTCTTCGGGGCTCTCGCCAACCGCTTCCGCATTCCGCCCCTGGTCGGTTATCTCATAGCCGGCGTGCTGGTCGGGCCGAACACGCCCGGCTTCGTCGCCGATGCCGGGCTTGCCAACGAACTGGCCGAAATCGGCGTCATCTTGCTGATGTTCGGCGTCGGGCTGCACTTCTCGCTCAAGGATCTGCTGTCGGTGCGTGCCATCGCCGTGCCGGGCGCCATCGTCCAGATCGGCTTTGCCACCGCGCTTGGCGCTGGTCTTGCCTGGATGCTCGGCTGGTCGATGGGCGCGGGGCTGGTGTTCGGCCTGGCGTTGTCGGTCGCCTCGACCGTGGTGCTGCTGCGTGCCCTGCAGGAACGGCGGATGATCGAGACCGAGCGCGGCCGCATCGCCGTCGGCTGGCTGATCGTCGAGGATCTGGCCATGGTGCTGGCGCTGGTGCTGCTGCCGGCGCTCGCTGGCGTGCTCGGCGGCCAGGAGCAGGCCGACGCCCATGCCAGCGGCCTGCTGTCGCTGCCGGCCAGCTACGGCATCTGGGGCGTCGTCGGCATCACGCTGGCCAAGGTCGCCGCCTTCGTCATCGTCATGCTGGTGGTCGGCCGCCGGGTCATTCCCTGGATCCTGCACTATGTCGCCCATACCGGCTCGCGCGAACTGTTCCGGCTGGCGGTTCTGGCCATCGCGCTCGGCGTCGCCTTCGGTGCGGCCAAACTGTTCGGTGTCTCGCTGGCGCTGGGCGCCTTCTTCGCCGGCATGATCATGAGCGAATCCGAACTCAGCCACCGCGCGGCGGAAGAATCGCTGCCGCTGCGCGATGCCTTCTCCGTGCTGTTCTTCGTCTCGGTCGGCATGCTGTTCGACCCGTTCAGCCTGATCAGCAATGGTTGGCCAATCCTGGCGACGCTCGCCATCATCGTCATCGGCAAATCACTGGCCGCGTTCGCCATCGTTGTTGCCTTCGGCTATCCCATCGCCACGGCGCTGATAATCTCGGCAAGCCTCGCCCAGATCGGCGAGTTCTCCTTCATCCTGGCTGAACTCGGCGTCGGGCTGAAGCTGCTGCCGGAACAGGGCCGCGACCTCATTC
>NZ_RZRA01001112.1:0-1627 GCF_003998945.1 Mesorhizobium sp. M7A.F.Ca.CA.003.01.2.1
ACATTCTGTGCGTGCCCGAATTCAAGGACATCGAATTCGCGCTGACCGACGTCAGCGAGCACAATCTTCAGATGATCAAGGCGATCCTCGACAGGATCGTCCAGGCAAACAGGTTGCCGACCACGGTGACGGCGACCACCGACCGCCGCAAGGCGCTCGAAGGCGCTCGCTACGTCATCAGCTGCGTGCGGGTCGGCGGCCTCGAAGCCTACGCCGACGATATCCGCATTCCCTTGAAATACGGCATCGACCAGTGCGTCGGCGATACGATCTGTGCCGGCGGCATTCTCTATGGCCAGCGCAACATTCCGGTGATCCTGGATTTCTGCAAGGACATACGCGAGGTCGCCGAGACGAACGTCAAATTCCTGAACTACGCCAACCCGATGGCGATGAACACCTGGGCGGCGATCGAATACGGCAAGGTCGACACTGTCGGGCTCTGTCACGGCGTCCAGCACGGCGCCGAGCAGATCGCCGAGGTGCTTGGCGCGAAGTCCACGCAGGAGCTCGACTATGTCTGTTCCGGCATCAACCACCAGACCTGGTTCATCGATCTGCGCCTCAACGGCCGCCCCATTGGCAAGGATGAACTGGTGGCCGCTTTCGAGGCGCATCCGGTCTATTCCAGGCAGGAGAAGCTGCGCATCGACGTCCTGAAGCGCTTCGGCGTCTATTCGACCGAAAGCAACGGTCATCTTTCCGAATATCTGCCCTGGTACCGCAAACGTCCCGACGAGATCACGCGCTGGATCGATATGTCCGACTGGATTCACGGCGAGACCGGCGGCTATCTCCGCTACTCCACCGAAACCCGCAACTGGTTCGAGACGGAATATCCGCAGTTCCTCGAAGCGGCGTCCAAGCCGATCGACCGCGAGAAACGCTCCAACGAGCATGCCAGCCACATATTGGAGGCGCTGGAGACCAACCGCGTCTATCGCGGCCACTTCAACGTCAAGAACAATGGGGTGATCACCAACCTGCCGCACGATGCCATCATCGAGTCGCCGGGCTTCGTCGACCGTTTCGGCATCAACATGGCCGCCGGCATCACGTTGCCGGAGGCTTGCGCCGCCACCTGCATCGCTTCGATCAACGTCCAGCGCATGTCGGTGCATGCCGCGATATCGGGCGACATCGATCTTCTGAAGCTCGCCGTGCTGCATGACCCGTTGGTCGGCGCGGTTTCGACGCCGGAGGAGGTCTGGCAGATGGTCGACGAAATGGTCGTCGCCCAGGCAGCCTGGCTGCCGCAATACGCCCATGCGGTTCCGGCCGCCAGGGAGCGGCTGTCGACATCCAAGGTGAAGACCCGCGAGTGGGCGGGCGCCGCACGGCGCAGCATTCGCTCGATCGAGGAATTGCGCGCCGAAAAAGCCGCGCTGAAGCAAGCCGGCTGAAACGGGCCGGCTGAAACGGGCCGGCTGGAAATTCATGCGGTGATGGTGGATCCATGGGAGGCGGATCCACTGCCACGAAGCCGTTTGAATTCGAGGAGAGGCGGAGCGGGTGCAAACGCTCCGGACCAACAAGAGGGAGAGAGAGACAGTGAGGAATTTACGCAATATCGGCCTTGCTGCCGGACTGGCGCTGAGCGTCTCGGTCTCGGCACTCAGTGCATACG
>NZ_RZRA01001113.1:0-1619 GCF_003998945.1 Mesorhizobium sp. M7A.F.Ca.CA.003.01.2.1
CAGGTATGCTCTCGCTTACCAAGCGAGAAACAATTTTCTCCATGGCGAGCCAGTTGGACGGGAGCACTTGGTTTTACCTTCCGGTCAGCCCGTTGGGTTTTTGGTCTCGGCGCTTTATCGAAACGCAATTGCGACATTTGTAGATCTGACAGCTACCGTAAGCATCGACGGAAAGGCGTCTGTTGGAGCAATCGCACAGGCAATATCTGAAATGTCCGACCGTCGAAGAGTTCCGCGCACTGTAGAAGATGCCTTCATTAAGGCCATGGCTCCTAAGCCGGAAACCGAAGACGACGATGAGTAGCGACAACAGCCATTCCCGCAGCTATGCACTTTAAAAGAACCTGCTGGTCGAGCACTGCAGCGGCGCTGAAATCCGCCCTTCACGCGATGACCCTGTCGCCTGCAGCGAACCGCAGGCGCCCTATTCCGCGGCCAACGCCGTGACCTCGCGGCGGAAGGGCAGTGCGTCGCCGATATCGGCTTCATCCAGCTCGCGCGCGAAGCGGTGACCGGCATAGGTTGCCCAGGCGATCGGACCCGGCGCCTCGGCGTCGCCGATGATTTTGATCGAGCGGATTCCGCTGTCGGCCCATTCGTCCCGCCGCGCCTTCAATTCCTGCCAGACACTATCGTCCTGGTGGCGTGACGTGACCAGCACCACGGCGTCCGCGGCGATGTCAAATTGGCTGCCCGTATAGGCGCACGCCGTGGCAACACCGCCCGGCACGATGCGCGTCACAGTCCGGTTCAGCACGATCTCGACGCCGAGTTCGGCCAGCCGGCGATGGACGGCGCCCTGCTCCAGCGTGTTGCGGGTCCAGTCGGATACATAGGCCGACGGCGTCACCAGCGTCACCTTCGCGCCCTGGCGCGCCATCAGCTCGGCCAGAACGCCACCCATGTAGTAGTGGTCGTCGTCGAACAGCACGACACTGCCGGTCGGCACAGTGCCGGCCATCAGATCGTCCGGCGTGTAGACCGGCATGGCCGGGTCGATCGGCATCGGCACGACATGCGCGCGCGCCACGCCGTCTCGGCGCCATGTCGAGCCGGTGGCAAGCGCAATGTTCTGAAAGCCGAAGTCCAGTATCTCCTGCGCCGACAATCGGCTTTCGAAATAGACGTCGACATTGGACATCTGGCTGATCTGGTACTGGCGGTAGTCGCGCACGCGTCCCCATGCCGAGAGACCAGGCAAGCGGCACTCGCGCGCCACGCGGCCGCCAAGTTCGGTGCCGGCCTCGGCGATGGCCACCTGATAGCCGCGCAGGCCGAGCGCACGCGCCGCCTCCAGCCCGGCCGGGCCGGCGCCGACGATCAGCACGCTGTCGCTATCGCCCTTGGCCTGCATGCGTTCGGGATGCCAGCCCTTGCGCCATTCCTCCATGAAGGTCGGGTTCTGCGTGCAGCGCGAGATCGACATGGTCATGTCGCCGGTGATGCAGATGTTGCAGCCGATGCATTCGCGAATGTCCTCGATGCGCCCCTCCTCCACCTTCTTCGGCAGGAAGGGATCGGCAATCGATGGGCGCGCGCAGCCGATGAAATCCAGCGTGCCGGACTTGATCATCTTCACCATCACATCCGGCGAGGTGAAGCGACCGACGCCTACGACC
>NZ_RZRA01001114.1:0-1617 GCF_003998945.1 Mesorhizobium sp. M7A.F.Ca.CA.003.01.2.1
CGCCAACTGCAACAATTCAGCTGCAATGCAGCCGCACCAGCCACCGCCGCGATGGGATCGAGCATCTGGGGCTTGCCCGCTGCCTGCGCCGCCTTGGCGGCGAGCCAAACGTGATGATGTGGACTGGGAAGCTCTTGCGTCGCGTGCGCAAAGCAGCGCCATCCGGTCTGCTCCGGGCGGAGCGCCGGAATTCTATCTTGGCGAGAGGCCGTCGAGCAGGAAGTCGAGGCCTCTTCGGAAGGCGCCATCCCAATCGTTGTCCAACAGCAGACGAGAGCGTTCGATTGTCGGGTAGTGTTCGCTGAGATGTGTAAGACGCTGCTGTGCGGCTGCCCTGTCTTCTTCCGAGAGATCGAAGCTTGCCCGGGTGAGGGTGGCGCCCATCACATAGTTCCAGAGCGACCATATCGCGGCGTTCAGATCCGCGTCCGCAACACCGGCTCTGGACAAGGTCTTGCTCAGCATTTCCAGGCGACCGAGAATGTTCCGACCGAGCGCCCGGCGCGGCAACAGCGATGCCGACCAAGGATGGCGCAACATTCTGGCGCGCCAGTCTTCGAGCATATGAACGACGTCTCCGCGCCAGTCCGGAGACTCACCTGTTTCAGGCGATCCGCGATGTTCGAGCACCGAATCGACTGCTAGATCAAAGACATCCTCCTTGTTGTCGACGTGCCAATATAGACTCATCACACCCGAGCCGAGGCGATCGGCCAGCCGACGCATTGTCAATCCGTCTATGCCCTGGGCGTCCAGCAGTTCCACCGCGGTCGCCACGATACGCTCTCGAGACAGCGGCGGCTCGGTGCTCGCTTGCTGCACGGGCTGGAGCGACACGCTTATCCGTTGATCCCCTTTGCTCCGGGCGCCGCTGCGTTTGGCTACCATCCGTCGTCCTCGCTTTTTCAGAACATCGATTTTGACCGGCAACGCGACAAATGTCGATCTTGAGCGATTGACTCGTACGACGTACCATACGATGACTCGTACATCGCACGATTCACGTAGCGATTAGGTTAAAGTTCAATCTGCAGGCGCCAGGGTAGGTTGCTCGCAGGCTGCGGAGCCAAGCGAAAAACCATGTCACGCGCAATCAAGCATCTGCTTATCGGAGGGCTAATCATCATGACCATTGCAGTCCCCACTGCGTCGCCGGCGAACGAGTTCAAGCTGACTATTGTCAATCCACAGGCACTCTACGACCCGTCGCCGAATGGCTACAGCACCGCCGTAATCGCACCGCTCGGAGCTCGGATCGCCTACATCTCCGGGCAGGGCGGCCAAGACAGCACAGGAACCTTGTCACCGGATTTCGCCGTCCAGGTGAAGCAGGCCTACGCAAATTTGCATGCTGCGCTTGAGGGCATCGGCGCCAAGCCGGATCAGGTGGCGAAGCTCACGGTCTTCGTGGTCGACCACGACATGTCCAAGCTCGAGGTGTTGACCAGGAACGTCAAGGACATGTTCGGCGAGGCGCTGCCGGCGCAGACTCTGGTTCCCGTTCCCAAGCTTGCAATCGATCCCATGCTTTTCGAGGTGGAGGCCACCGTTATTCTGGAATAGTCGCTCCGATTGACCCGATCGTTCGAACAAAGAGTCGAGCGCGCTGCCGACGGC
>NZ_RZRA01001115.1:0-1603 GCF_003998945.1 Mesorhizobium sp. M7A.F.Ca.CA.003.01.2.1
CCGGCCAGCTTGGCGCCGGAGGCAAGCACGTCGTTCGGCCATTTCAGCTCGAAACGGTTTTTTCCTTCGCTGCCACCGTCGAGGCCAATGGCGATCCGGCCCTTCGGCACCACGGCATCGAGTGCATCGGCCAGCGCCAGTCCTGCGACGAAGCCCAATGTCGCGGCAAGGCGAAGCTCTGCCTTGGTGATGACGAGCAGCGTCGCCGCCAGGTTGCCTTCCGGGGTCGCCCAGACGCGGCCGCGCCGGCCACGCCCGCTTTCCTGCTTCTTGGAAACGACCCACAATTTGCCGGCGTCGCCTGCCCTTGCGTGGTCCAGTGCCAGCGCATTGGTGGAGCCGACGCTCTCATGCGCCTCGAGCCGGAACCCTTCCGACGCCGAGGTTGGAGCCAGCCGAAATGCCATGCCGTCTAGAAAAACGTCTTGGCGGCGGCTTCGGCATAGGTGCCGATCGGCCCACCGATCAACACGTAGAACAGCACGAAGGCGCCGGAGACGCCGAGCACGACACGCAATTCCGTCGCCATCGGCACGAAGCCGCCGACCGGTTCGTCGAACCACATGATCTTGATGATGCGCAAATAGTAATAGGCGCCCACCACCGAGGCCAGCACGCCGATGATCGCCAGCGCGTAGAGATTGGCGTTGATGGCGGCGAGGAAGACGTACCATTTCCCCCAGAAGCCGGCGAGCGGTGGAATGCCGGCGAGTGAGAACATCAGGATGGTCAGGATCGTCGCCATGACCGGATTGGTCGACGACAGGCCGGCCAGGTCGCTGATCTGCTCGACATTGCCTTCCTTGCGCCGCATGGCGAGGATGAAGGCGAAGGTGCCGAGCGTCATCACCAGATAGATCAGCATGTAGATGGCAACGCCGCGCACGCCGGCCTGGCTGTTGGCGGCAAGGCCGACCAGCGCGTAACCCATATGGCCAATCGAGGAATAGGCCATCAGGCGCTTGATGTTGGTCTGCCCGATTGCGGCGAAGGAGCCGAGTGCCATCGAGGCGATCGAGATGAAGACGATGATCTGCTGCCAGTCGGCGGCGATTGGCTTGAACGCGCCCATGGTGACGCGCACGATCAGTGCCATCGCCGCCATTTTCGGCGCCGCCGCCAGGAAGGCCGTCACCGGAGTCGGCGCGCCCTCATAGACGTCAGGCGTCCACATGTGGAACGGCACCGCGGAAATCTTGAAGGCAAGGCCGGCCAGCACGAAGACGAGGCCGAAAACGAGGCCAAGCTGGCGCTCGCCGCTGCCGAGTGCCGTGGCGATTTCCTGGAAGCCGGTGTTGCCGGTGTAGCCGTAGACCAGGCTGATGCCATAGAGCAGCATGCCCGACGACAGCGCACCGAGAACGAAATATTTGAGGCCCGCTTCGGTCGAGCGCAGATTGTCGCGGTTGATCGCGCACAGCACATAGATCGCCAGCGACTGCAGCTCGAGGCCGAGATAGAGGCCGATCATGCTGTTGGCCGAGATCATCAGCATCATGCCGAGCGTGCACAGCAGGATCAGCACCGGATATTCGAACTTGTCGAAACGCTCCGCCTTGGCGAAGCGCATCGACATCACCAGCGTCACCGCCGAGCCAACCAG
>NZ_RZRA01001116.1:0-1601 GCF_003998945.1 Mesorhizobium sp. M7A.F.Ca.CA.003.01.2.1
GGTCACGCCGATGCCGAAAGAGACGATGGTGACGTCCTTGCCGGTCTTGTGGATGCGCGCCTTGCCGATCGGCAGCACGAAATCATCCAGCTTCGGCACGTCGAAGGACTGGCCATAGAGGATCTCATTCTCGAGGAAGATGATCGGATTGGGATCGCGGATCGCCGCCTTCAACAAGCCCTTGGCGTCGGCGGCGGTGTAGGGCATCACCACTTTCAGGCCCGGAATGTGGCTATACCAGGCGGCGTAGCACTGCGAGTGCTGCGCGGCGACGCGTGCGGCAGCGCCGTTCGGTCCACGGAAAACGATCGGCGCACCCATCTGGCCGCCCGACATGTAGAGCGTCTTGGCGGCGGAGTTGATGATCTGGTCGATCGCCTGCATGGCGAAGTTGAAGGTCATGAACTCGACGATCGGCTTCAGGCCGGCCATCGCCGCGCCGACGCCGACGCCGGCAAAGCCATGCTCGGTGATCGGCGTGTCGACGACGCGCCGCGGCCCGAATTCCTGCAGCAGCCCTTGCGTGATCTTGTAGGCGCCCTGGTATTCGGCGACCTCCTCGCCCATGACGAAGACATCGCCGTCGCGGCGCATTTCCTCGGCCATCGCATCGCGCAGCGCTTCGCGTACCGTGGTCGAGACCATCTCTGTGCCGGCCGGAATGTCCGGATCGGCGGCGATTTCCGTCTTCGGTGCAGCAGCCACCGGCGCGGCAGCCGGTTTTGCGGCCTCCGCCTTGTCCTCCGCCGCGGCTGGAGCCTCTGCCTTTGCCGGTGATTCCGCCTTGGCGGGAGCCGAGGACTTGCCGATATCGCCGGCACTTTCGCCGTCCTGCAGCAAAACGGCAATCGGTGTGTTGACCTTGACGCCTTCGGTGCCGGCGGCGATCAGGATCTTGCCAAGCGTGCCTTCGTCGACGGCCTCGACTTCCATCGTCGCCTTGTCGGTTTCGATCTCGGCGATGACGTCGCCGGCGACGACCTTGTCGCCCTCATTCTTCAACCACTTGGAAAGATTGCCCTCTTCCATGGTCGGCGAGAGAGAGGGCATGAGAATTTCGATCGGCATGTCCTTGCCCTCCCGTTACAATACGATATCGGTCCAGAGCTCGGACGGATCCGGCTCTGCATCGTTCTGGGCAAATTCGGCGGCGTCAGCGACGATGTCGCGGACCTCCTTGTCGATGGCCTTAAGCTCGTCCTCGGTTGCCCACTTCTTCTCGATCAGCCGCGCCTTGACCTGTTCGATCGGGTCATGGTCGGAGCGCATCTTCTGCACTTCTTCCTTTGAGCGGTATTTCGCCGGATCGGACATCGAGTGACCGCGATAGCGATAGGTCTGCATTTCGAGAATGATCGGCCCGTTGCCGGCGCGGCACCATTCGGTCGCCTGGTCGCCGGCGGCCTTGACAGCGCGCACGTCCATGCCGTCGACCTGGATGCCGGGAATCTTGAACGAAGCGCCACGGTGCGAAAAATTGGTTTCCGCCGAAGAGCGCGACACCGAGGTGCCCATGGCATACCGGTTGTTCTCGATGATGTAGATCACCGGCAGCTTCCACAGCGAGGCCATGTTGAAGCTTTCATAGACCTGGCCCTGGT
>NZ_RZRA01001117.1:0-1601 GCF_003998945.1 Mesorhizobium sp. M7A.F.Ca.CA.003.01.2.1
GCCTGCGGCCATCTTCTCAACATACCCGACGAAGGGAACTGACGGCCGGCGGGACTACGACGCCGCCACTTCGGCCGGCTTTATCTGCCTGCGCTGCAGATTGAGCAGATTGCCCATCAGGATCAGCAGCGCGCCGCCGGCGGTGAAGGCGTCGATCTGCTCGCTATAGAGCAGCCAGCCGATCAGTGCCGATAGCGGCACGCGTAGAAAATCCATCGGCGAGACGATGGTCGCGTCGGCATAGCCAAGCGCTCGGGCCATACAGAAATGCGACGACATGCCGGTGAAGGCGATCAGCACGATCCATGGCCATAGCTCCAGTGGCGGGTTGCGCCACGTATAGAGCGCCGGGATGAGACCGACCACCGACTGGACAATCAGCATCCAGCAGATGATGCGTACGACGCTGTCTGTCCGGGTCAGCGACTTGACGGTGACCACCGAGATGCCGAAGCAGGCCGCGGCGCCCAGCACGACGAGATGTCCAGGATCGACCGAGCCGACACCGGGGCGCACGATGATCACCACGCCGATCAGCCCCAGCGCGATCGCTGCCAACTTGGGCCGGTTCAGCCTTTCGCCCAGAAAGATCACCGCCAGGATAGCTGTCCAGATCGGAGTGGTGAATTCGATCGAGATCAACACGGCCAGCGGAATCAAGGTGAGGGCGTAGAGCCATGCCGCCTGGCCCGTGTAATGGATGACGTTGCGGGCGATATGGGCAACCGGGCGCTGCGTGCGCATGGCTTGAAAGCCGCCACTCATCATCACCAGCGGCAGCAGGATGAAGAAGCCGATCACGGAGCGCAACTCCAGCACTTGGAAGACGTTGAGCTCCGCTGTCGTGGCCCGGCCGGCGACCGTCATGCCAAGGAACGAGGCGATAGACAGCGCCATCCAGAACGCGGCCTTGGGGATCGAGGGGGTGGGTGCCATTCGCGCTATGTCGCAGGCCAGCACCTCTGCCGCAACCGCTAGCCAAGGCATTCTTCTGGGCCAGTCGCGACTGGCTCGATGTTGTAAAACAGTCATGTGGCGGACGGAACCTGAAATGGTAGGTGGCGTTGAGTCCCGATGGTCAGCCGTGCTCGTGGATCGCCCCGCCTTTTTTCGAAAACGACAAGGAGAGCTTCGATGAGATCCTTCGCGCAATTCGCGCTTACCGGCGGTCTATTGGTTGCGGCAGGCGCAGCACATGCCGACGAGACCCAATTTCTTCAGTCGTTCAAGGGCAATTTCGCCGGCAAGGGCACTGTCCAGGTAACCACGGATGCTCCGAACGTCAGCGTATCGTGCAGCTTCAAGTCGAATGCGACCTCAACCTCGCTATCGCTGGATGGAAATTGCCGCGGTCTCATTGTGGTGTCGCGGGCCATCAGCGCCAATCTGAAAGTTACAGGTGCCAAATACAGCGGCACCTATGTCGGCTCTCGCACGGGACCGGCGCAACTCAACGGCAGCCGTTCGGGCAATGCGATCAACCTGGGCATTCGCTGGGCCAAGGAGGTCAATGGCGACCGAAGGGCGCAGATGAAGGTCGAGAAACGCGGCGAGAACGGCATGCGGCTGACCGTCATCGACACCGAACCGAAAACCGGCAA
>NZ_RZRA01001118.1:0-1599 GCF_003998945.1 Mesorhizobium sp. M7A.F.Ca.CA.003.01.2.1
GTGCGTATCCTCAATGGCGGTACCGAGGCGATCACCCGCGTTCTGATCGAATCGCATGACGGCACCGGCGCGCGCTGGTGGACGGTCGGCGTTTCCGAGAACATCATCGACGCCTCGTTCCAGGCGCTGATGGATTCCATCGTCTACAAGCTGATGAAGAACCGCGAGATGGCCGGACTGGTGGCCGCCGAATAGGGTTGAACCATCAGCGAAAGTCCATTGATCCATCAGAACTTTGCGATGGTCTTGCCAAGGTGACTGGGCCATAGCGTTGGCCCATGGCCACTGAAGCAATTACCCTGGATGCAGAGTCCAAGGCCCGGCGCGGCTTTCTGCTGGCGCTCGGCGCCTATCTGCTATGGGGATTGCTGCCCTTCTACATGAAGGCGGTCGCTCATCTGCCGCTCGCGGAAGTCATTGCCCATCGCATCGTCTGGTCGGTGCCGATCGCCGCCGCCGTTCTGATCTGGGCCGGCCGCACGGCGGATTTCAAGGCGGCGCTTCGTTCGCCGCGCACCATCGCCATGGCCGCGCTGACGGCGGCGCTGATCTCGGTCAACTGGGGCATCTATGTCTGGGCGATCGCGGTCGACCGCACCGTCGAAACCGCGCTCGGCTACTACATCAATCCCCTGGTCAGCGTCGTTGTCGGCGCGCTGCTGCTCGGCGAGCGGCTCGACCGGCTGCAGATCGCGGCGGTGGTGCTGGCGGCCGTCGCCGTCGCCGTGCTGACCATCGAAGGCGGCAAGCTGCCCTGGGTGTCGTTGGCACTGGCGTTTTCCTTCGCCGCCTACGGCTTCTTCCGCAAGACGCTGCCGATCGGCCCGAGCCAGGGATTTTTGCTCGAAGTCCTTCTGCTGTCGGTGCCGGCACTTGGCTACATAGTCTATCTCATCGCGACCGGACAGGACCACATCGTATCCAGCAGTGGCACGGATACGGCGTTGCTGATCGGCTGCGGTCCAGTCACATCGGTGCCGTTGTTGCTGTTCGCCTTCGGCGCCAAGCTGCTGCGGCTGTCAACCATCGGCATCATGCAATATATCGCGCCGACCATGGTGTTCCTGATCGCCGTTCTGATCTTCGACGAGCCTTTCGGCACCATCCAGGCCATCGCCTTTGCGCTGATCTGGGCGGCTTTGGCAGTCTATTCCTGGTCGATGTTGACGACAGCGCGACGCGCCGCGCCGCAGCCCGCACGGTAAGGGGGTTCGATGTACCTGCTGCATATCGCCAACAAAAATTATTCCTCATGGTCGCTGCGGCCCTGGGTGCTGATGCGCGCGCTGGATATCCCATTCGAGGAACGGCTGACGCCATTCCCGACCGGATCGAGCTGGGATCTGTACCGTTCCTTCTCACCGAGCGGCCGCGTGCCGTGCCTGGTCGACGACGGCTGGGCGGTCTGGGATTCGCTGGCCATCGTCGAATATCTGGCCGAACGCCACCATGGCGTGTGGCCCGTCGAAGCCAAGGCGCGCGCCTGGGCGCGCTCGGCCGCCGCCGAGATGCATTCGAGCTTCACCGCATTGCGCAGCGCCTGTCCGATGAGTTGCGGCGTGCGGGTAGAGCCGTTTCCGATGTCCGATGCGCTGAAGC
>NZ_RZRA01001119.1:0-1599 GCF_003998945.1 Mesorhizobium sp. M7A.F.Ca.CA.003.01.2.1
GCCTTGCGGCAGATCAGGATAAACGATAACACGATCCGGTTTGGTGCACTGGTCCGCATGGGTGAAGCAGCCGACAACGATGACGTCCGGCGGCGTTGCCCCGCCCTTGCCGACAGCCTGAAATTCGCCGCCAGCGGTCAGCTTCGCAACATGGCGAGCCTGGGCGGCAATGTGCTGCAACGTACGCGCTGCGAGTATTTTCGAGAGATTTCCTGGCCGTGCAACAAGCGCGAACCCGGCTCCGGTTGCGCTGCGATGGAAGGGTCCAATCGCCAACACGCCGTGCTGGGTACGAGCGATGCCTGCATCGCCACGTATCACGGCGATTTCGCGCAGGCGCTGGTTGCGCTCGATGCCACCGTCGAGATCGAAGGTCCGCGGGGAAGGCGCACGCTTGCATTTGCCAAGCTGCACAAACGGCCGGGCGACACGCCCGACATCGAGACGGATCTCGCCGCCGACGAGCTCATAACCGCCATCGAAGTGCGGCTCGAACGGTGGAGCAGCCGGTCGCGCTATCTGAAGATTCGTGATCGCGAATCCTACGCGTTTGCGTTGGCGTCCGCGGCTGTTGCGCTCGACATGGATGGCGAGACGGTAAGGAGTGCGCGCATTGCGCTTGGTGGTGTGGCGACGGTGCCGTGGCGGGCGCGCGAAGCAGAGGACGCGCTACAGGGCAAAGTGCTTGACGAAGCCGCGGCGCAAGAGGCTGCCGAGGCTGCCTTCGCCGATGCCAGACCGCGCGAGCATAACGCATTCAAGATACCGCTCGGCAAGCGCACGCTGGTGCGGGCGCTGCTCGAAACCCGGGATATGAAGGGCTGAGCCATGAACCAAGCTGCACCCGCCCCCAGGGAAAACCAGGGCGATCCGGTTGTCCGCATTGACGCCCGGCTAAAAGTTACCGGACAGGCCGGCTATCCCGCCGACATCGTCACGGCCAACGTCGCCTACGGTGCCCTTGCCACCAGCAGCATTGCCCGGGGCAAGGTTTCGGGACTTCACACGAAAGACGCCCGGGCCGTACCCGGTGTGCTGGACATCGTCACCTATGACGATATGGACAAGACCGACACGCCGAAATTCGGCAACACCGGCGCAAGTTCGATCGGGCCTTTGCACGACAAGACGGTTTTTCACGACGGTCAGATCATCGCTCTGGTGGTTGCCGAGACCTTCGAGGCGGCGGAGGAAGCCGCAATGTTGATCCGCGCCGACTATGAGGACGAACGGCCCGCCGCCAGCTTTGATTCCAAGGGCGTGAAGATGGAGCCGGCTGCCGGCAAAAACCCTATGTTCAAGGAGGATGCGAAGGCCGGTGATTTCGATGCCGCCTGGGCGGATGCGACGGTAAAGATCGACGAAAAATATTCGACACCGACCCAGCATCACAATCCGATCGAACTGTTTTCGACCACCGCAATATGGCAAGGCGACCAGTTGACCATACACGAGCCCAGCCAGAACGTTACCGGCTGGAAGGTGGAACTGGCACGCCAGCTGAAGCTCGATCCGGCCAATGTGCGGATCGTCAGTCCCTATATCGGCGGCGCCTTCGGCTCCAAGGGGCCGATGACGGCACGCACCGCTATCGTTGCC
>NZ_RZRA01000111.1:0-8704 GCF_003998945.1 Mesorhizobium sp. M7A.F.Ca.CA.003.01.2.1
GGTCTATGAAGAGGGGCAGAAAGCCTGTCGACGCCACGTCCCGCTGCGCAAATGCCCCTATACGGATAGCGGTCGCCGTGAAAGGTGGATGAAGGGCTGGCACGATGAACAGGCTGAGTTCATGACCAGCTAGGTCGTCCGCATGAGATCTATGAGGTCTGCCGAACTTGAACTGAAGCGCAAGGAGTATTTCAGTCCTCCCGGTTCGCCCATGCGATCATTTCGTCCGTCACTTGAACCGGTCGGGACTGATAGAGCTTTGAGATTGTTACGAACCGATCAAGGACCTTTTGGTCAACATCCGCGTCCACGTCAAAATCTCGTTTGAGCCGTTCTTTGGTTTCCCGCCAGACCTTCAAGGCGTAACCTGCCAAATCCTCCTTGATCGAAATCTTGAAGGGGTCTTTGATGTCTTCAGGTATCTCGCGAAACTGCGCCCAGCGCCGATTGTAGCCTTCATTGTCACGGACGGGACTTCCAAACTCCTGCTCGATCCTTTGCCTTGCAGCCTCTTTTCCTTTATTCGTAGCGGCTCTTAGTTTCCTGATTTCGGGCATCGTCATGTCGAAAAGGAAAGTGTCATCCATTTCCTTTTTGATGTCCGAAAAATCGACCTTCTGTCCAAGGGTGTTGTGCTGCGTGACAAGATCATCATAGAGCTTCCAATGATCATTCCACTTTCCTGCAACCCCGATACGCCCCGCCTTCACCTTTCCAAGTATAACTTCCCGCGTGTAGATCGAAACGATATCGCGCAAGCGTTCAATGAGGTCAGCGGCTTCTTTCTGCTTGTCCTCCCAAAGCTCCGCTTCAAAGCCCAGCCCTTTGAAGCGTTTGAAGCGCGAAACGTTGGCGTAGAGAAAGCTGAGAAAGCCAAGGCCAAAGACTGCGGCGGCTTCTGTCACTTTTTCCTGATAGATCAATGTCAGGCTCGCGCCGAGCAGGGCCAAGCCGACGATCACAAACAAGACCCGTTCCCAATTCGTAACGAACCACTTCCCAAAGGGTTTAAGCATTGCCTTGATTGATCCCCGCGCCTTCTTGCATAGATGGCGGGAAGATCGGCAATGCGCAACTGCTACCCGTTCCGTGAGGCTGCCCGAGAATGGCTTCCTCACGGTTTGTCACCCTCGATGAGAGTAGGACAGCCAGTGAACCGCATATGAATTAGTGGGAGTATCCGTGGGGCTTTGAGCCCCATTCCGGGATTTTTACGGCTTTTTGTTCCCCTCTAGGCTGTTGAAGGCAACATAGAAAAGGTCGGAAATCCCAACGGTCTCATATAATTGTTTGGCGCGCCCGAAGAGATTCGAACTCCTGACCCCCAGATTCGTAGTCTGGTGCTCTATCCAGCTGAGCTACGGGCGCGCAACAGGCCATGCTTTCCATGACCCCGCAATCCGATCGTAAACGACCGGTCGCGACGAGACGTGTTCCCTAGCGACTGAATTTCGGAAAAGCAAGCCGATCCGGCAAAAGTTTTGTCACAAGTGCCTTGGTTGGTGATGAAGGCTGGGATTCCGGCAGATGGCAACGGTCCGAAGTTGAGCCGGTTCCTGCTCATTGGAAGAAGCATCGGGCCAGAGGACAAGAGGGCCGGGCGACCCGGCGCTCTAAACCGTCACGCCGGGCGGCGCAGGCCGTTGCGGGCCTGGTCGAGCCGGACCGGCTGGTCGGGGATGGTGACGGCGAATGTGGTGCGCCCGCCAATGCTCTCGACCAGCTCGACCGTGCCGCCATGCGCGCGGATCAGTTCGTGCGCGATCGCCAGGCCAAGGCCGGTGCCGCCGCTGCGCGCCGAGCCGCGAAAGGCCGCGAACAGGTTTTCCCGCGCCTTGGGCGGCAGGCCGGGGCCGGTGTCGCTGACGGCGATGCGGCTGACGCTGCCCAGGCGCACGGCCGACACCGCCAGGCGGCGCACCAGGGCGCTTTCACTGTCGGTCGCCATCGCTTGCACGGAATTCCGGCACAGATTGGTCAGCACCCTGAACAACTGGTCGGAATCGGCATCGACCTCGAAGGCCGGCTCGACCGAATTGACGAACTCGATGCCTTGCTCAATGTCCAGCAGGCCGTGCACGTCCTCGACCAGTTGCCGCAGCCTCAGGCGTCGGCGCGCCGGCGGCGGCTCCTGCGTGCGGCCGTAGTGAAGCACGCCTTCGGAATAAGACACGGCGCGGTCGAGCGCGCGCAGCAGTTTCGGCGCGAAGGCCTGCACCGTCGGATCCTTGACCTGACGCAAGCGGTCCGACATCAGCTGCGCCGAAGCCAGGATGTTGCGCATGTCATGGTTGATCTTGGAAACCGCCAGGCCGAGATCGGCAAGATGCTTCTGCTCGGAGAGCATTTTTTGCAGCCGTTCCTGCATCTGCGACAGCTCGCGCTCGGCAACGCCGATCTCGTCGGCGCGGGCAGCCGGATGGATGATCCGCCCGGGATCGTCGGGCGCCTCGGAGAAGGACAGCATCGAGCGCGTCATCGTCCGGATCGGCCCGATCATGATCAGGTCGATGGCGGCGTAGACCAGCATGGCGGTGAACAGCGAGATCAGCAGCGAGACGAAGGCGACGTTGCGCGAATAGCGCAGCATCGCGTTGCGCAGGCTGTTGTCGGGCATGATCAGCTCGAACTCCTTGTCGGATTCGCCGACCGGACCGAAGACGCGCAGCATACGGTCGCCGCCGAAAAACAACGTGTCGAGCGCACCGGTCATGCCCTTGATCATGCCGATCGAGGCGATATCGATGTGTTCGTCGACCTTCGGCGGCATTTCGGCCACCACCAGCAGCCGCGAGACGCCTCCGTCGCGCACCGCGATCGCCTTGGCGCCGATCGCCATCAGCACGTCGTTCTGCGCCGTGCGCGACAGCGAGGTGGGTTCACCCTGCACCAGCACGATCGACACCGCCGCCGCCGTGCTCAGCCGCTCCTTCAGCCAGTTCAGCCGGTAGCTGGCGATCCAGGGCAGGAAGATCAGCACTTCGGCCAGCAGCACGAAGACGATGGTCAGCAGCAGCAGCTTGGTCGACAGGCCGCGCGACAGCGGCACCGTGCGCACGCTGGCCGGCGCCTCGGTGGACCCCGCCGTGCCGATCCCTTCCTGTGCCTGTATGGTTTCGCTCATGCGGCTAATGTCTTCACGATCACTTGATCAACGCAGATTAGGCGATTACGGCTTTTTTGCCAATTTCATCCTTGGTCGCAAACATAAACCGGCCTGAATGGCGAAGCTTTCGGCCCGACGACTCCGGATTGACTTCCAAAAGCCTTCTTTCTATAAGCCCGCACACGCTCGGGCCATTCGTCCCGGCGCGGTTTCGATCGCGCCAAAGCCGGCTCGGCAAAGCTCCTGTTACACAGTGACAGAATCAAGAAGGGCCGCACCCCGCGGTATTAAAACAAATGAAGCGTACCTACCAACCGTCCAAACTCGTCCGCAAACGTCGGCACGGCTTTCGTGCCCGCATGGCCACCAAGGGTGGTCGCGGCGTCGTCGCAGCTCGCCGCAACCGCGGTCGCAAGCGGCTCAGCGCCTGAACGGAAGACGAGATCGTTGCCCGCATCCGGCAAGCCAGTGGGACCAAATCCCAAGCGGCTTCTGAAGCGCGCGGAATTCCTGGCTGTCCGTCGTGGTGAAAAACGACGCGGGCGGCTTTTTCTCGTCGAAGTTCTCGACCGCGGCGACGGCCTGTCGCCGCGCGTCGGCTACACCGTCACCAAGAAGGTCGGCAATGCGGTTGTCCGCAACCGCGTCCGGCGGCGGCTGCGAGAAGCCGTCCGTACGCACGCCGCAAGTGACATGGCGCCTGGCAATGACTATGTCATCGTCGGGCGCGAAGACGTGCTTACCACTCCGTTCGGCCAGTTGAAGGCCGAACTCTCCCGCCGACTGCGCGGAACACGATAGGCCAAGGGCTTTCGATGGAAAACAACCGGAACTTCTTCATCACCATCGCGCTGTCGGTGCTGATCCTGGCGGTATGGCAATATTTTTATGTGTTGCCGCGCAGCGAAGCGCAGCGCGAGGCCGCCCGCGTCGAACAGCAGCGCGTCGAGGAGCAGAAGAAGGCCGCCGGCACCAATCCCGGTACCGACACCGGAACGCCCGCCGCCCCTGGCGCCATTCCCAACGCACCCGGCACCGATGCCGTCACGCCGGCCGGCCGCGAACAGGCGCTCGCCACGACGACCCGCGCGAAGATCGACACGCCGAGCCTTGAGGGTTCGATCAACCTGACCGGTGCCCGTCTCGACGACCTCAAGCTCAAGCACTACACCGAGACGGTCGACAAGAACTCGCCCGAGATCAGCCTGCTCAACCCGGCGGCACTGCCCAATGGCTACTATGCCGAGATCGGCTTCGTCGGCAACGACAAGACCGGCGCGGTGCCCGGTCCCGAAACAGTGTGGGCTATCGACGGCAATGCGACACTGACGCCGACGACCCCGGTCACGCTGACCTATTCGAACGACAAGGGCCTGACCTTCAAGCGCACCTTTTCCGTCGACACCAACTACATGTTCACGGTGTCCGACACGGTGCAGAATGCCGGCACGGCCGCCGTCTCGCTGTCCAATTACGGCCGCGTCACCCGCTTCGACAAGCCGCTCGTTGCCAGCACCTATGTGCTGCATGAGGGCCTGATCGGCTTCACCGGCACGGAAGGCCTGCAGGAACACAAATACGCGTCCATCGAGAAGGACAAGCAGTTCACGCCGGGCAAGTCGACCGACGGCTGGCTCGGCATCACCGACAAATACTGGGCGGTGACGCTGGTGCCGACCGAGAAGCAGCCGTTCCAGCCGCGCTATGCCTATTTCGAGGACGGCCGCCATCGCTACCAGTCCGACTTCCTCACCGACCCGATCACCGTCGATGCCGGCCAGTCGGCGACGGTGGAGAGCGAGATCTTCGCGGGCGCCAAGGAAGTCGGCAAGATCAACGCCTATGCGGAAGACCGTCATATCAAGCGGTTCGACCTTTTGATCGACTGGGGCTGGTTCCACTTCATCACCAAGCCGATGTTCTGGCTGATCGACACGCTCTACAAATTCTTCGGCAATTTCGGCCTGGCCATTCTCGCCACCACCGTCATCGTCAAGGCCATCTTCTATCCGCTCGCCAACAAGTCGTACGCGTCGATGGCGAACATGAAGAAGGTGCAGCCGAAAATGCTCGAGATCCGCGAGAAATACGCGGACGACAAGATGAAGCAGCAGCAGGCGATGATGGAGCTGTACAAGACCGAGAAGATCAACCCGCTTGCCGGCTGCTGGCCGGTGGCACTGCAGATCCCGGTCTTCTTCTCGCTCTACAAGGTGCTCTACATCACCATCGAAATGCGGCACGCGCCGTTCTTCGGCTGGATCCAGGATCTGGCCGCGCCCGATCCGACGTCGCTGTTCAACCTGTTCGGCCTGATCCCGGTCACCCTGCCGCACATGCTGATGATCGGCGTCTGGCCGCTGATCATGGGCGTCACCATGTTCCTGCAGATGCGCATGAACCCGACGCCGCCGGATCCGACGCAGGCTGCGATCTTCACCTGGATGCCTGTCATCTTCACCTTCATGATGGCGGGTTTCCCGGCCGGCCTGGTCATCTACTGGGCCTGGAACAACACGCTGTCGATCCTCCAGCAGGGCATCATCATGAAGCGCCAGGGTGCCAAGATCGAGCTGTGGGACAATCTGGTCGCGCTGTTCCGAAAGAAACCATCACCGGCCGAATAGAAGGCGCAGCGCTTTCTCCAGCCTTCAAAGCCCCGCCTCGCGCGGGGCTTTTCGTTTAAGCAGCTCCGGCATCACGTTCCCGTGATCGGCGAAACTTGCGCCCCCTCGGCGGCGTGACTGCCTGTGCGTTTCCAAAGGCTATCAATTCCGATCAGCCCTCACACGGAGGAAGACCACATGCGCTTGCCGTCATTCAGGATCATCGCCCTTTCCGCACTCGTCGCCGGCGTGGCGATTGCCGCGCCCGCCTATGCCAAGAACCCGAATGTCGGCGGCGCGCCGATGTACACAACCAAGAACATCGTCGAGAACGCCGTCAATTCGAAGGACCACACGACGCTGGTCGCCGCGGTCAAGGCCGCCGGCCTGGTCGACACGCTGCAGGGCGCTGGCCCGTTCACAGTCTTTGCCCCGACCAACGCGGCGTTTGCGAAACTGCCCAAGGGCACCGTCGACACGCTGCTGAAGCCGGAGAACAAGGGCAAGCTCACCAAGGTGCTGACCGCGCATGTCGTGGCCGGCAAGATTTCGGGCGCCGAGATGATGAAGAAGGCCAAGGCGATGGGCGGCAAATACGAGATGAAGACCGTCTCCGGTGACACGCTGACCGCCGAAGTCAAGAAGGGCAAGCTCTACATCATGGATGAGTCAGGCGGCGAGGCGCGAGTGACGATCGCCGACGTCAACCAGTCGAACGGCGTCATCCATGTCGTCAACAAGGTGCTGTTGCCGAAGTAACGAACGGCTTCCGGCAAAGGGGATCAAGACAGGTCCGTTGGGGCTTTCTCGGGCCTGCCATCCCCGCCTCATGACGAGGTGCCATGTTTCTTGGGAAGTCGTATCGGCATTGGCCGGGGTCCTGTCCCTCACAGGACCCCGGTTTCTTTTTGGCTGTTGCCTGTGCAGCCGGATAAGTTTCGAGCGTCGTCACTCCATCACGGCGCTGTGGTCGATCTTGGCCGGAGTCGCCGGCTTGCGCAGCAACAGAACCAGCGGAATGGCGGCAAGCGACAGGATCATCATCAGCTTGAAGTCGTTCATATAGCTGATGATCGTGGCCTGCAGCGTGACCACGCCGTCGAGCGCGGCGCGGCCCGCGGCGCTGTAGGGATCCATTGCCTGGAAGATCGCCGGATTGCTGAACGCCTGGTTGTAGGGCGTCACATAGGTGGCGATATTGGCGTGGTTGACCTGCACGTTCTGCGTCAACAGCGCGGTGACCACCGATATGCCGACGCTGGAGCCGATGTTTCGGGACAGATTGTACAGTCCGGTGCCTTCCGCGCGCCGCTCCGGCGCCAGCGTGGCGAAGGTGATGGTGGTCAGCGGCACGAACAGGAAACCCAGGCCCGCGCCCTGGATGAAGCCGGTGCTGATGATCGTCCATTGCGAGACATCAGGGGTCCAGCCGGTCATGTCGTACATCGCCCAGGCGGTGACCAGCAGGCCGGTTAGAAGCAGCCAGCGCGTGTCCACCTTGCCGATCAGCCTGCCGACCAGGAACATGCAAGCCATGGTGCCGAGACCGCGCGGCCCCATGACGATGCCGGCCGTCACCACCGGATAGCCCATCAGGGTCTGCAGATAGGGCGTCATCAGGGCCAGCGAGGCCAGATAGGTGATGCCGATGATGAAGATGAAGATCATGCCGACGGCGAAATTCCTGTCGAGGAACAGCCGCGGGTTCACGAAGGTGTTTTTGGCGGTGAAGGTGTGGACGAGGAAGATGTAGAAGGCCGACGCGCAGATCAGCGCCTCGACGATGATCTCGGACGACGAGAACCAGTTGAGCTGCTCGCCGCGATCGAGGAACATCTGCAGCGACGCGATGGTGACGCTGAGCATGCCGAAGCCCAGCCAGTCCAGCCTGGCCTTGAGGTCCGTCTTGGTTTCCTGGACGAACATCGAGACGCCGGCGAAAGCCAGCGCGCCGATCGGTACGTTGATGTAGAACACCCAGCGCCAGCTGACATTCTCGGTCAGCCAGCCGCCGATGACCGGCCCGAGCACCGGCCCGACCATCACCGAAACGCCGAACAGCGCCATCGCCGAGCCGCGCTCCTCGACGCTGTAGATGTCGAGCAGGATGCTCTGCGCCAGCGGCACCAGGGCTGCGCCGAACAGGCCTTGCAGCAGGCGGAAGCCGACGATCTGCGGCAGCGACTGCGCGAAGCCGCACAGCACCGACGCGACGACGAAGCCGGTGATCGAGATCAGCAGGATGCGCTTGCGGCCGAAGCGATTGGCAAGATAGCCCGAAGGCGGCGTCATGACGGCTGCCGCGACGATGTAGGACGTCAGCACCCAGTTTATCTGGTCGGCGCTGGCCGAAACGCTGCCCTGGATATAGGGCAGCGCCACATTGGCGATGGTGGTGTCCAGCGCCTGCATGATCACGGCCAGGATCACGCAGGCGGTGATGGCGCCGCGATTGGCGACCACGCCACCTGTCGCGGACGCGCCGGTCATGACTTTTGTCCGAACCGACCGAGGAGGTCCGTCACGAAGTCCGGCAGGCCGCGCGCATGGCCGGTATCGATGCCGACCACGACGCTCATCCCGCCGCGCAGCGGCGGCTTGCCCTGGAGATCGTCCACCGTCACGCGCATCGGAATGCGTTGCACGACCTTGACCCAGTTGCCGGTGGTGTTCTGCGCCGGAAGCAGCGAGAAGCTCGACGACGACGCCGGGCTGATCGAGGCGACCCTGCCGTGCCAGACGGCACCGGGATAGCTGTCGACGCTGATCGTCGCCGTCTGTCCCGGCCGCACATAGGTCAGTTCGGTTTCCTTAGGCTCCGCCGCGATCCACAGATCGGTCGCCGAAATCAGGCTGAACGCCGGCTGCGAAGCCGGCAGGTACTTGCCGACCTGAAGCGCGTCGACATTGGTGACGATGCCGTCGAATGGCGCCTTGACGATGGAATCGGCAAGGTTGCGCTGGGCGTCGTCCACCGCCGACTGCGCCTGGA
>NZ_RZRA01001120.1:0-1598 GCF_003998945.1 Mesorhizobium sp. M7A.F.Ca.CA.003.01.2.1
GGGGTGATGAGTTTCTGTATCTCGCCGTCGGCATGGGCGGGCAGGGCCAAACAGAGGAGGCCGAGTGCAGCTATCAAGAGGCGAGGGGTCATCAGTGCGTTTCCATGGCTGGCAGTCTGTTTGCTTGTGGCGCACACCTTACCCGTCCACGGCGGCCTGTCATCTAGCCTTGAGTCATCGCGGGGCAAGAATTGCTTCAGGCGCCTGCAGCCGCCTGCGCCATCCCGGCCGTCAGGTCGCCATAACCGGTGGCGCGGCGTTCATAGACGAGACCGAGCATTCTGGCGGCTTTTTCGGCGACCTTGTCGAGTTCCGGATCGTTGGTCTGGGCGAGGTAGATCAGCTTCTCGTAATTGCCGAAATAGTCCTTGATCAACTCCGGGTGCTTGTCGAGGCCGAGCGGTTTCATGAAGAAAGCGTCGAACTGCCGGCAGAGGAAGTCGGTCATGTAGAACGACATCATGTCGTCGTCTGCGACTTTCGCATAGGCCTCCATGCCCTGGTAGAAGGCGAAGCAATGCGGGCCGGCCATGCGCTCGACGCCATGCTTCTCGCAGATGCGGTCGAGCAGACCGCCGGTGCCGCAATCGGCATAGCCGACGAAGATGTTGCTGTAGCCTTCCGTCTTGGCTTTTTCGATCGCCTTGTCCATGGCCGGTGCGATGCGGTCCGGGTAGAAATGGAATTCCGCCGGCAGGCAGGTCAGGTCGAGGTGATCCAGCCCGAGCTGTTCCTTGACGGCCAGAACTTCGCGCGCAATCATCCCGCAGGCGATGACGAGCAGCCTGTCGTCTTGATTCGGTTTCGTTTTTTGCGTCTTGGCCATGGAACCAGTCGAGCGGCCTTCGTTGTTGTGGCGCTAATTTATCTGTTGAGGGAGACACCGTCCATGAAACTGCTGCGCATCACGCCGATTGCCATCCTGGCCTGCGCCTTGGCCCTTGCGGCCTGCGCGAACACCGTCCGTGGCGTCGGCAGGGATGTCAAATCGACGGCCAAGGCGGTCGAGGACACCGTCACCAAGCCCTGATCCGCACGCGGCCACCTCATCATCTGGTAACAAAAAAGCCGCGCTGCAAGGGCGCGGCTTCTCCTGTCGTCCAGGCCGAATTGGCCAATCAGGCCGAAGCGCGCACATTGTGCTTGCGCTTCATGAAGTCCTTGGCGGTCTCGACCGCCACCGCCGCGTCGCGGCAATAGGCATCGGCGCCGACGGCCTTGCCGAATTCCTCGTTCAGCGGTGCGCCGCCGACCAGCACGACATAATCGTCGCGGATGCCCTTTTCCTTCATCGTGTCGATGACGACCTTCATATAGGGCATGGTCGTGGTCAGCAGTGCGGACATGCCGATGATGTCGGGCTGGTGCTGTTCGATCGCATCGAGATATTTCTCGACCGCATTGTTGATGCCGAGATCGATGACGTCGAAGCCAGCGCCCTCCATCATCATGCCGACAAGGTTCTTGCCGATATCGTGGATGTCGCCCTTGACGGTGCCGATGACCATCTTGCCTTGCTTGGGCGCGCCGGTGGCGGCGAGCAGCGGGCGCAGGATGAACATGCCCGCCTTCATCGCATTGGCGGAAAGCAGCACTTC
>NZ_RZRA01001121.1:0-1597 GCF_003998945.1 Mesorhizobium sp. M7A.F.Ca.CA.003.01.2.1
CTTCATAGACCGACCCGCCACCGTGAAGGTGCTCTTGTAAAAGGGCGGCACTGATTGTTGACTTCGGCATTTCATTGTCTCCGGTTTGAGTGCCGGAACATGGGAACGCGGCGACGGGGCAACAATCCGCAATTTTCGAACATCTATGGGAAAAGCGTCGACCTGTCCGTTACTTCCTTCTCCATCATATAATTGTTCCGCACGACCGGAGGTCCTAAGTGACGCTTGAAGAAGCTATTGCCGAGCATATGCAGCTAATCGACTTGGAGCTTCAGGTGGAGGAGCTCCCACTTTGGCAACGTCCGCTTAGGGCTTCAATCAAGTTCGTTCTAGAAAGCATTCTGGACATTCGGGGCGACACGAAGGAGGATTTTGCAGGGAAACCATGGTTTGCGGTGATCTTCCACCATATTGAGACATGGTATCGCGATACCTACGGAAGTGCTTTTGATCAGAGTAGCGGGGAGGGTTTTGCGTCGGGCGTAGTGCTTGTTCGGCATGTCCCGATTGAAATCCGCGTTCCACTAACACGCACCACGCCGGGGACACCTGGTGAAACCGTTTGGCTTCATTTCCCCCTTGGCATTGAACAGGGCGAGACGCCCACCGACTGGCTCGTAAACCCGCCCAACCTCGCGAAGATAGACCTGACGGAAAGCCGAAAACTGAAAACGAGGACGACGGCGGTGGCCACCGCCTTGCGCAGGATCAGAATGAACACGATGGGAGTGACCGCGCCGGATCATGAAATCACGGAATTGATTGATGGGGTTCTTTCTGATCTTCAAAACGCGGCAATAGGTCTGCTTACTGATAGTGATACCGCAAGGGGCGCTGCAATGTGGTCGATGCAGATGGCAATCGAACGGACGATAAAGGCATTCATTCTTCAAAAGACAGGCAGAAAGTATCGTGAAACCCACGACCTTTTTTACCTTTACGACGACGCGCTTCCGCATTGTTCCGGCATCAACCGCGGCCTCCTAAAGAAGCTCCCCAATTCACGCGAGATGATGGAAGGACGGTACGGTCTGGGTACGAAATGGACAATCCGCTATGCGACGGAAGCCTACTTCGCGGCGCTCATGCTCATTTCCGAGTTCTCAGCCCGGTATGATCGCAAGATAAGTGTCGGCGGCAGTCGGGTCCACCTCAAGCGTCCACCTTGGCTCACCTTGCCGAAGCCTGTCACAACCTAGGACTATTTCCCCCTACTTCTTTTTCACAGCCGCGAGCTGGTCGGACTGAATTTCCATGATGGAACGTGTTTCGGGTTTCCATACCGTCGACGCGCTGCATGCGATTTAACAGGAAAAATAGGCGCGCTATGTACCCCATGGATTATATGGTTCGACGATTGTGACCGCTGGCGTTCGACCGCGCACGGCAGGCGGAACCAACGGAGCCTGAATTGACATCCATCACTACCACCAAGCGAGCACTTATCACCGGGACCGGAGCGGCCGACGGCATCGGCTTCGCCATTGCCCGCCAGCTCGGCCATGCCGGCCATGCCGTTTTTCTCACCGGTGCCAGTGGGCGTGTGCTCGATCGCGCCGTTGAGCTCCGTGCAGAAGGCATCGACGCCAAGGCCGTG
>NZ_RZRA01001122.1:0-1591 GCF_003998945.1 Mesorhizobium sp. M7A.F.Ca.CA.003.01.2.1
ATTGGGTACAAGAAACGTGCCCCTCAGCCCGGCCCACCCAGACGCGGCGGCGGCGGGGCCAGCACATCCTCCACCGAAAGCGTCCGCGCCTCGGAAGGCAGCATGATCGGGATGCCGTCACGCACCGGATAGGCAATCTTGGCGACCCTGGAAATCAGTTCGCCGCGCTCCGGATCCCAGGCCAGCGGCCCCTTGGTCAGTGGGCAGGACAGCAACTCCAGCAGCTTGGGGTCGACCTTCTTCCCGTCACGTCCGTCCGCCATCGCGCCCTCTTACTGCAAACTCGACCCAAAATCCTCATTCTCGCGCGCCAGCGCCATTTCGGTGATGGCGATCAGCGTCTCGGCCCGGGTCTTCAAATCCGCCGCTTCGAGCAGCGCCTGTTTCTCGGCTGGCCCATAGGGCGCCATCATCGACAACGCATTGACCAGCATGGCATTTTCGGCCCGGCTGACGCTTTCCCAGTCGGCCTCGAGGTCGTTGGCCTGCAGATAGGCGCGAAATGCCTTGAGCAGCGATGGCCGGTCGATCTCGTTGCCCGCCTGGTCCTCATCGAGATCGGCAAGGAAAGGCGAGGGCTTGCACTGGCGAAACGGCGTCTTGACCGTCAATTCGTGGGCGATGCGGAACCGGCACACGCCCTGCAGCGAAATCAGGTAACGGCCGTCGCCGCTCTCGGAAAAGGCGATGATGCGCCCGGCGCAACCGACATTGCAGAGTTCCGGCTCGCCGTCGTCGCGCAAGGCCCCGTCGAGACTGGGCTGGATGACGCCGATGAGCCGCGAGCCGGCGATCGCCTCGTCCACCATCTGCAGATAGCGCGGCTCGAAGATGTTGAGCGGCATGCGGCCTCCCGGCAGCAAAAGCGCCCCCTCGAGCGGAAAGAGAGGGATCGTCGACGGCAAATCCTTGGCGAGCCGGTAATGCGCGTTTCCCGCTTGCACCTCATTCCTCCGATCGCGCCATCAAGAAGCGCGTGAGTTCTTGGCCCTAATCTGGCGCAATCATCGCCGACGCCAAGCCCGTGCGGCAAAACAACCGGCAGCCGGCTCAGGAAAACAGCAGCGCCGACAATTTGCGGCGCGCTGCCAGCGTCGCCTCGTCGGTCATGCCCCAGGCCTCGAACAGCTGCAGCAATTGCGTCCTCGCGCCATCCTCGTTCCAGGCCCGGTCGGCCTTGATGATGGCCAGCAGATTGTCGGCTGCGGCCGTACGGTCGCCGTTGGCGTTCTGGATCATGGCCAGATCGAAACGCGCCTGGTGATCTCCGGGATTTTCCGCAAGGCGCCGCTCGAATTCGGCTGGATTGCCGAGAGCCGCCGCCTGCGCCGCAACCGCCATCCTGGCGCGCAGGGCTGCCACCGGCGGCGCATCCTTCTTGGCCTCCGGGGCTGTTGCCAAAAGCGCCTCGGCGCCTTCCGTGTCGCCGGCCTCGAACAGCAGCTCTCCCAGTCCGGCGATCGCCTCGATCGTCTCCGGCGCCTGCGCCAGGATGGCGTCATAAATGTCGGCCGCGGTCTGCATGTCGCCGGCGTCGCGCGCCTCGGTCGCCGCAGCCAGAGCTTCGGCCACCGGCGGCGCGCCATTGCCC
>NZ_RZRA01001123.1:0-1588 GCF_003998945.1 Mesorhizobium sp. M7A.F.Ca.CA.003.01.2.1
ATCTTGGGATCGACCCGCTCGCAGAAATCGGCGAGGTTCTTGAACGGCTTTTCGCCACGCTGGGCAACGATGTGCTCGACCGCCGCGTCGCCGACGCCCTTGAGCGCTGCCAGCGAATAATAGATGCGGTTCTCACCGACCTCGAAGGGGCGAAAGCTCGATGTCACCGACGGCGCCAGAACCTCGATGCCGAGGCGCAGCGCGTCCTGGCGGAAATCGGCGAGCTTGTCGGTGTTGCCCATGTCGAGCGTCATCGACGCCGCCAGGAACTCGACCGGATAATGCGCCTTGAGATAGGCGGTCTGGTATGAAACCACCGCATAGGCGGCGGCGTGCGATTTGTTGAAACCATAGTCAGCGAACTTGGCCAGCAGGTCGAAAATGAAGTCGGCTTGCGGCTTGCCGACGCCACGCTCGACCGCGCCGGAGACGAAGCGCTCGCGCTGCTTGTCCATCTCGGCGCGAATCTTCTTGCCCATGGCGCGGCGCAGCAGATCGGCTTCGCCGAGCGAGTAGCCCGACAGCTCCTGCGCGATCTGCATCACCTGTTCCTGGTAGACGATGACGCCTTGCGTCTCCTTCACCAGATGGTCGATCTTGGGATGGATCGAGGCCATCTCCTCCTCGCCATGCTTGCGGGCGTTGTAGGTCGGGATGTTTTCCATCGGGCCGGGTCGATACAGTGCGACCAGCGCGATGATGTCCTCGATGCAGTCGGGCCGCATGCCGATCAGCGCCTTGCGCATGCCGGCACTTTCCACCTGGAACACGCCGACCACTTCGCCGCGCGACAGCATGGCGTAGGTCTCGGGATCGTCGAGCGGGATGGTTGCCAGGTCGATCTCGATGCCGCGCCGGCGGATCAGCTTCACCGCCGTCTCCAGCACGGTCAGCGTCTTCAGGCCGAGGAAGTCGAACTTCACCAGTCCGGCCTGCTCGACATATTTCATGTTGAACTGGGTGACGGGCATGTCCGAGCGCGGATCGCGGTACATCGGCACCAGCTCCGAGAGCGGCCGGTCGCCGATGACGATGCCGGCGGCGTGCGTCGAGGCATGGCGGTAGAGGCCTTCCAGCTTCTGCGCCATGTCGAGCAGCGTCTGAACGATCGGCTCCCTCTCGGCCTCTTCGGCAAAGCGCGGCTCGTTGGCGATGGCGTCGGCGAGCTTGACCGGATTGGCCGGGTTCTGCGGCACCATCTTGGAGAGCTTGTCGACCTGGCCATAGGGCATTTGCAGGACGCGGCCGACGTCGCGCAGCACGGCGCGCGCCTGCAGCGTACCGAAGGTGATGATCTGGCCGACCTGGTCGCGGCCGTATTTCTGCTGGACGTAGCGGATGACCTCCTCGCGCCGATCCTGGCAGAAGTCGATGTCGAAGTCGGGCATCGACACGCGGTCGGGATTGAGGAAGCGCTCGAACAGCAGCGAGAAGCGCAGCGGATCAATGTCGGTGATGGTGGTCGAATAGGCGACCAGCGAGCCTGCGCCCGAACCGCGGCCAGGCCCGACCGGAATGCCTTGCGCCTTGGCCCATTTGATGAAGTCGGCAACGATCAGGAAGTAGCCGGGAAACTTCATCTTGGTGA
>NZ_RZRA01001124.1:0-1583 GCF_003998945.1 Mesorhizobium sp. M7A.F.Ca.CA.003.01.2.1
GGCCGGTACCGTCCGGCCAGTCGACCGTGCGATAGATGTTGCCGGCGGCAAGGCTGACCGGGATGAGCAACCCCATCGCCACCCAGAACAAATCGGCCGGCTGGCCGGCCTCGCCGCGCGTCACCGCGACCATGACGGCGCCGACGAAGCCGACGGCGATGCCGGCAATGCCCAGCATGTTGGGGCGCCGGACACGCAGCAGGATCGAGAACACCAGCGTGATGACCGGCGACAGCGTGAACATGATGCCGGTGTAGCCGGCGCCCAGATGCGGGATGGCCGAGAACATCAGGAGATTGGGGACAGCATAGGACACCGCGGCGGTGACGAAGAAATAGCGCAATTTGTGCGCGGTGAGCCGGACCCGCTTGCCGCGAGCCAAGAGCATGCACAGCAAGACCCCGCCGGCGCCGAGCGAGATGACGAAGGCCCAGACCATGGCCGGCACGCCGGCAGCCGTGGCGAGCTTGCCGAACGGCAGCGTCAGGCCGAGCAGGCCGCCGGTGACGACCAGCAGGCCGAGCGCCGAATCCCAGAGAAGCTTCATTGACCGAATCCTGTAGCGCGGCTCTTGGCCGGCATTGCATCTTGCAGTAAGATAACGGAAAGATTCTTAACGTCAAGATAAATGATGGTGAGACAGTTGGACAGGGCAGCACGGGCGATCGAGCAATGGAAGCGGGAACGACCCGATCTGGACGTCTCGCCGATGGGTGTGCTCGGGCGGCTGAACGAGGCCGCCTCGCTGATCGCCCGCGAGCGCCTGGCGCCGTTGTTTGCCCGTTATGGATTGCAGTCCGGGGAATTCGACGTGCTGGCAACGCTGCGCCGCTCTGGATCACCCTACGCCCTGACGCCGACCGCCCTCTATGAAGCGACGATGGTGACGTCAGGCGCCATGACCAACCGGCTCGACCGGCTCGAAACGTCCGGATTGATCCTGCGCGGGCCGCACCCCAACGATCGGCGCGGCATTGTCGTGCGGCTGACCGAAAAGGGTCTCGCGTTGATCGATGAGGCTATTGCCGCCCATGTTGCCAACGAGCATGAGATTCTTTCCGGCCTGACACCGGCCGAACGGGAGACGCTCTCTCGGCTGCTTGAGAAATTGATCGGGAGCGTGAGCTAAGCCGGGTCAGTTCGTAGGCTGCGGCGAGAACCGGCGCCGGTGTTTCCAGCGGCGGTATGATACGGTGAGGTCGACAAGCCGGGTCGGCATGTTGAGGTAGAGCAGAGCATCCCGCAAACCGCTGAGA
Source organism: Mesorhizobium sp. M7A.F.Ca.CA.003.01.2.1 (assembly GCF_003998945.1). Taxonomy (NCBI): domain Bacteria; kingdom Pseudomonadati; phylum Pseudomonadota; class Alphaproteobacteria; order Hyphomicrobiales; family Phyllobacteriaceae; genus Mesorhizobium; species Mesorhizobium sp. M7A.F.Ca.CA.003.01.2.1. Next base: position 1,257 of record NZ_RZRA01001124.1, read on the forward strand.
TAGCGCTCACTCATCGCCTTGTCGGAAAAGTCCGGCATGGCCTCGAGTGTCGCTTCGGCTTGCTGGCTCCGGCCCTTTCCGGTCGGCAATCTGGCCGCAAAGGCTATTTCTCGACGCAGACAGACCTGCTCCACGCGATCCCGCAGCGCCTCTTCGTAGCCGATACCACATCGCATAAGCCGCGCGTGGGTGGCTTCATGGACGATAATCGAAGCGACCAATTCCGGCGTCGTCCTTTCGCTGATGATATGGCGCTCGTCCAATTCGCATGCCTTGGAAGAGTTTGCCCATTGCGCGACGGAAGCAGGAAGGGTTGTGACAAATACC
>NZ_RZRA01001125.1:0-1582 GCF_003998945.1 Mesorhizobium sp. M7A.F.Ca.CA.003.01.2.1
GACAGCCCCTACTCCCTGCGAGCATCATGCCCTACCAATCCCCGATCTCCCCCGGCCGTTCCTGGTATGAGGACACGGCCGGTCCGCGGCCTGAATACCCGGCGCTGGATGGCGACCGGACATGCGACGTCGTTGTCATCGGCGGCGGCTTTACCGGCCTGTCGGCGGCAGCGCATCTGGCCAAGGCGGGCGCCAATGTCGTTTTGATCGAGGCGTATCGCTTCGGTGATGGCGCCTCCGGGCGCAATGGTGGCCAACTTGGCACCGGCCAGCGCGCCTGGGCCGAAGACCTGGAGGCCGAGTACGGCTTGTTCCGCGCCAAGGCTCTGTTTGATCTTGCCGAAGAGGCGAAGGCGCATCTCCTCGAATTCACTGCCGCCAACCAGATCGATATCGACTATATGCCGGGCCAGCTCTCGGTGGCGCACAAGCCGCGCTATGTCGATGACTACAAGGCGCATGCCGAGATCATGGCGAGCCGTTTTTCCTACCCGCATATCTCGTTCATGGATGCCAGGGAGACGGCGGAGCGGCTGGGCTCGACCGCCTATTTCGGCGGCACGCGCGACACCGGCACAGGGCACATCCATCCGATGAAGCTGGTGATCGGCACAGCGCGGGTGGCAGCGCTTGCAGGCGCGCAGCTGTTCGAGGGGACTCAATCAACCGGCATCATTTCCAGTGGCGGCAAGATCAAGGTTTCGACGTCGAGAGGCACGGTGACGGCGCAGAAATGCCTGATCGCGGTCAACGCCTATGGCGGCGCGCTCGAGCCGGTGAGTGCCGCGCACGTCATGCCGATCGGTTCCTTCATCGGCGCGACCGTGCCTCTGGGAGCCGACTCGAACGTTTTGCGGGGCGGCGAGGCGGTCGACGATTCCCGCTTCGTCGTGCGCTATTTCCGCAGATCGAAGGACGGGCGGCTGCTGTTTGGCGGACGCGAGGTCTATGGCGTCAACGATCCCCGGGATATCCACATCCACATCCGTCGCCAGATCGCGGAACTCTATCCGGCGCTCGGGGATGTCGAGATCACGCATGGCTGGGGCGGCTATGTCGGCATCACGGTGCCAAGAAAGCCGTTCGTGCGCGAAGTGATGCCCAATGTGATCTCGGCCGGCGGCTATTCCGGCCACGGCGTCATGCTGTCGAACTACTTCGGTAAACTCTATGCCGAAACCGTTGCCGGCAACCGCGACCGGCTGAAGCTGATCGAGGATCTGAAAATCCCGCCTTTCCCTGGCGGCCGGCGTTTCCGCACGCCGCTGCTGTTCCTGGCGCTCAACTGGTTTGCGCTGCGCGACAGGATCTAGCCGGCCGGCCTGATGTAATATTGTAATATTTGTTGTAACATTTGTTGCCCGTGCGACGCATTGCGCAATTTCCCGCAAAGGCGCAGAATCCTCTATGTTGGCGTACTGATGCCACAATCGCAGGCGAAAGCTGCCGGTTCTGGGCGATTGTTCGGGGATTGTTGCGGGCCTGCCCGCGTTGTTTTTGGGACCGATGCGGATCAGACGCCGGACTTCCGGCACCGATTGAAAGAACGTCGGCCCGCTTATGGAGGTGGCAAGAGTGAGAG
>NZ_RZRA01001126.1:0-1581 GCF_003998945.1 Mesorhizobium sp. M7A.F.Ca.CA.003.01.2.1
AACGTCAGCGAGCCTGGCAAGAGAGCTCGCATGGTCTGCGATTAGATCGGAGCGGGTCCCTAAAAGCGGGACCCGGTTTTCGGATGGGATGCGATCAAGACGCGATCCGCGGATAGCTTCGGTGACCCGGCCTCACAGTGAAGCAGCGCCCTTTTTCGGCTCCTTCGCACCGAGCTTGTCGAGTGCAAGACGAACCTGACGCAGATCTTCCTGCCAGCCGTCATCGTCGTCCATCGGACCCTCCGAGGCAGCCCGCTGCAGCCCACGCGCCTCGGATTCGATCTCGCGCAGTTCGGCGATTTTCTGTTCGGTGGTCAGCGAGTCATCTTCGACGATCTCCAGTACCCGCATTTCCCGGAACGTAGCCACGGCGTTTCTCCCGGCTGATGTCGATCACAACGCCATGAGCGCCTCTCTGTTCCAGCCGGATCAGGCAACCGCATCGCAGCAGGCACGCCGCAACCGGTGATCGCCAATTGGGGAAGCCGGCGATCATTCGGCCGGGAAAAACGCCGGGCCGACCACGCGCACCGACCGCTTGCCGGCCTCGATCGAAAGGTGCTGGGCGGCACCTGGCGCTTCGGCATCGATTCCAGGGACGGCCGCAACCGTGCCGAGATCCGGCTTCGCCGTCGGCAGCGGAATAATGGCATTGCGCATGTTGGCGGGCGTCACAGTCCTGGCTCGCAGTTCGGTGACCCGCTGGTAGTATCGCTTGACGTCGCATGCCTTGAAATTCGCATCATCGCGATATCTGAAGGCTGCCGGCAGTTCGGTATAAGGCTTGCGCGTGTCGAGCGCGACCATCTGGTCGGTTTCGAGGCTGGCATCGTTCAACGTGTAGAGGTCGACGCTGGGGTCATCGCAGATGTAACGGCATTGATCGGCCGTCTCCTTCAGATCACCGCTGGCGGCGAATTGCGACTTTGGCGCCGGGAAGAAATACCCGTCCGACAGACGCACGCAAAACAGCATCGCATTGCCGCCGAACGTGGTGCTCGCCGATTGGGTGCCGGGCGCGGCGCGCGCAGACCGTTGCTTTGCCGAAGGCGCGCAGCCAAGCGCCACGAGGCGCGCCTGCAGACCCGCCGTGTCGCGGCCTGAATTCCCGGCGGCAGCGATCCGGCGCTGCACATCCGAGCGGCTCCTGGCGAGATCGGCGCAAGCGTTGAAGAGACCACCAAGCGAACTTTTCGCCGTGCACTGGCGCTGTCTCTCGATAGTCTGGATGGCTGCAAGTTGCCGGCGCAGTTGAGCAAGCTCCGGGTTCGCCCCGTTGCTGCGGCCACCCGAAAGCAACTGGCTTCTGATCGCGCCGCAGCTGTCCGCGTAGGACGGAAGCGTCCCGAACAAAACCGCCGCCAGCGAAATCAATGCGACCACCATGGAAGGCCAGAAACGGATCATCGGGACAACTCGGTCCTTTTTGCGGAGAACCCGGAATTACAGTCCATAACTTACACAAGTTTCAGCTATATGAGTAAACTCTAATTATCTCAAGAACTTCAGCCGGGGTAAGCTTTTGTCTATTGTATTATGTCATCTCGTGTAAATTCGATATTACATTTTTATTTCAAGATT
>NZ_RZRA01001127.1:0-1579 GCF_003998945.1 Mesorhizobium sp. M7A.F.Ca.CA.003.01.2.1
CTGCAGACGCTGTTCGATCGCGCCGTGGCACGGCGCCGGCCGCTGTCGGTGATGATCACCGACCTCGATCGCTTCAAGGCGATCAACGACGCGCACGGTCATGATGGCGGCGACGAGGTGCTGCGGGAATTCGCACGGCGGCTGCGCAAGAATGTCAGGGGTATCGACCTTGCCTGCCGCTTTGGCGGCGAGGAGTTCGTCGTGGTGATGCCGGATACCGAGGGCGCGGTGGCCGAGAAGGTGGCCGAGCGCATTCGCGCCGAAATCGCCCAGGCGGCTTTCGCCATTGGCCAGGACGGCAAGGCGATCGAAGTCACGGTCAGCGTCGGCGTGTCGTCGGTGCTGAAGGGCGTGGACACGGTGGCGGCGCTCATGAAGCGTGCCGATCTCGCGCTCTACGAAGCCAAAAGCGGCGGCCGCAATCGGGTCGTCGCCAAGGCGGCGTAGTGACCCAGCCCCGATTATCCAGTCAACCCGACAGGGTTACCCGTTTACCTTAATCCAAGCGATTCGCGAGCCTTGGTTAAGAAACTGTTGATTTTTATAAGCTCTTGCGCGACTGTGCAGGCCAAGACGAAGCCGGCACGAGGATAGACCGCCGGCTCCGGTCCCTGGGAATACCCCATGATGCTCAGGTCCGCCGCATCTCCTGGGTCCGTGGGGTCGGCCGGCCGGCGCTGGCACATAGTGGCCTCCTCGTACCGCTGCCAAACGCCGACCGGCCCCCTTCTTTCCAATGAACATCAGAGCTCCGTGCCAAAGCACGGAAGACTCTGGGTTTTTGCGCCTGAAAATCTGGATATCGTTAGGGGAAATTGCCCCGAGCGCTTGTTCCGCGGCAACCAACAGGGGAAACAATACCGTTCCCTTCCATTTCATACATATGGCGCACAAGGGGCTTGCGGCAAGACCCGGCTCCTCCCGTAAAACCGACCCGAACCAAGGTGCGGAAAACGGGAGTGATGACAATGGTTTCAGATCATGCGGTGGTGATCGCCGGGGGTGGTCCGGCGGGATTGATGCTGGCGGGCGAACTGGCGCTAGCAGGCGTCGACGTTGCCATTGTCGAAAGGCGGCCGGATCAGAAACTTGCCGGCCTGCGCGCAGGTGGCCTCCATGCACGCACCATCGAGGTGCTCGACCAGCGCGGAATTGCTGATCGGTTCCTCTCGCAGGGCCAAGTGAGCCCGGCCGTAGGTTTTCACATGATCCGCCTGGACATCAGCGACTTCCCAACCCGGCACAATTACCTGTTGGCGCTGCGGCAGAACCACATCGAGCGCATCCTGGCCGACTGGGTCGGCGAGTTGAAGGTGCCGATCTATCGTGAACACGAGGTTGCGGGGTTTATCCAGGACGACAGCGGCGTCGACGTCGAACTGTCCACCGGTCACCGCCTGAGGGCCGCATATCTGGTCGGCTGCGACGGAGGCCGCAGCACCATTCGCAAGGCGGCCGGTATCGAGTTCACCGGATGGGATCCGACGATGAGCTGGATGATTGCCGAGGTCGAAATGTCGGAAGAACCGGCATGGGGCTTCCGCAGCAACGCCTCCGGAATTCATGCCCTGGGTAAGAT
>NZ_RZRA01001128.1:0-1571 GCF_003998945.1 Mesorhizobium sp. M7A.F.Ca.CA.003.01.2.1
AATTTGAACGATTTCCCGCAATAGTTGCCGCAACGACACGCCGCACCGGCTTGATCGCCGGCGGGCTTGCAAAACCGCTGGGATCGCTGCTCAACTCTGCGCATGAACCAGCGACTCCTCCAGGCAATCGATGACAGGCGCGACGACGTCGTCGCGCTGACCGCCGAACTGATCCGTTTTCCGACTATCAATCCACCCGGCGAGGCCTACCGGCCATGCGCCGAATATCTCGGCGCGCGGCTGAAGAAGAGCGGTTTCGAGACCGAGTTCATCCGCGCCGAAGGCACGCCCGGCGACACCGACCGCTACCCGCGCGTCAATGTCGTTGCCCGTTCCGAAGGCAGGTCGCCGGGCGCCTGCGTCCACTTCAACTCGCATATCGACGTGGTCGAAGCCGGTGATGGCTGGACCGTCGATCCCTTCGCCGGCATCGTCAGGGACGGCAGGGTCTATGGCCGCGGCGCCTGCGACATGAAGGGCGGCCTTGCCGCCTCTATCATCGCAGCCGAGGCCTTCCTGGAAGTCTTCCCCGATTTTCCCGGCGCCATCGAAATATCCGGCACCGTCGACGAGGAATCCGGCGGCTTCGGCGGCGTCGCGCATCTGGCCAGGCTCGGCTATTTCTCAAAACCCAGGGTCGACCATGTCATCATTCCCGAGCCGCTGAACAAGGACCGCATCTGCCTCGGCCATCGTGGCGTCTGGTGGGCGGAGATCGAGACCAAGGGGGAGATCGCGCACGGCTCGATGCCGTTTCTCGGCGACAATGCGGTGCGCCACATGGGCGCCGTGCTGCGGGCTTTCGAGGACGAACTGTTTCCCGCGCTCGACCGCAAGATGACGCGCATGCCGGTCGTGCCCGAAGGAGCAAAACGCTCGACCATGAACATCAATTCGATCCATGGCGGCCAGACCGAGGATTTCCGGCCCGGCCTGCCGTCGCCCAACGTGCCCGACTCCTGCCGGATGACCATCGACCGCCGTTTCCTGCTCGAGGAAGATCTCGACACCGTCAAAGGTGAAGTGACCGGCATTCTCGACCGGTTGAAACGCGAGCGGACAAAATTCGACTATGAAATCCGCGACCTGATGGAAGTGCTGCCGCTGATGACCGAGCGCGACGCGCCGGTGGTCAAGGCGGTTGCGCAAGGCATCATGGCGATCTTCGACCGCGAACCCGATTATGTCATTTCGCCCGGCACCTATGACCAGAAGCACATAGCTCGCATCGGCCATATCTATGATTGCATCGCTTATGGGCCTGGCATTCTCGACCTCGCCCACCGGCCGGACGAATGGGTCGGCATATCGGACATGGTGGAATCGGCCAAGGTGATGGCGATAGGGCTCAACGTGCTGCTGCGCGGCACAGCCACGGGATAAGGTGTGCACCGCGACAAGCTTCGACTGCCGATGCGGTCGCCAGGACAAAAACATTCCCGGCCACGCCAAGGGGCAGAACGAAACGCAATTTACTCCGTGGCGAAATCACGCTTCTATCACTCGGGTTCGAGCACGTGTCTGAACGCATGGGGAGTTGCACGATGAAATTGTGGAAAACCATTCTGGCG
>NZ_RZRA01001129.1:0-1569 GCF_003998945.1 Mesorhizobium sp. M7A.F.Ca.CA.003.01.2.1
CGCCATGAACTCCGGATTCTGCTTCACCAACGCGACCTTCAGCTTTTCCATGGCGCGGGCCTCGATCTGGCGGACGCGTTCCTTGGAGATGCCGAGGGTTTCGCCGAGCGCTTCCAGCGTCGCGCCCTCGTCGTTAAGCCGGCGTTCCTCGATGATCCTCAACTCCCGTGCGTTGAGCGCGCGAAGCGCCTCCCTCAGCCAGAGCGAGCGGCGCGCGACATCGATCTTGTCGCCGACGATCTCGTCGGGCAGCGGATCGTCCGAGACCAGGAATTCCATGCGCTCGGTCGAACCCGCATCGTCGGCAACCGGCATGTTGAGTGAGGAGTCGGGAGCCGACAGCCGCGAATCCATCATCGCCACGTCGGCTTCGGAGACGCCGAGTGCTTCCGATACTTCGCGATAGAGCGTTGCGTTTGACAGTGGCTCGGCGCCATTCGCCAGCCGCGCGCGCAGGCGTCGCAGGTTGAAGAACAGCGCCTTCTGCGCCGAGCTGGTGCCGCCACGCACGATCGACCAGTTGCGCAGGATATAGTCCTGCATCGAGGCCCGGATCCACCATGTCGCATAGGTCGAGAACCGCACCTCGCGCTCCGGCTCGAAGCGGGCGGCGGCCTCGAGCAGTCCGACATGACCCTCCTGGACCAGGTCGCCGAGCGGCAGGCCGTAATGGCGGAATTTGGAGGCCATGGAAATGACCAGCCGCATATGCGCGACGGTGATGCTGTGCAGCGCGTTCTGGTCGTTGTCCTCTTTCCAGAGCAATGCAAGCCGATGCTCTTCGTCACGCTCGAGGTAGGGAGCCTTCATCGCCGCGCGGACCATGATCCGTCCTGCCGTGTCTTCCATCATGAGGCGCTCCCTGGGTGGTGCGGATGACTTTGCAAACTTGGCTGGCGCCTGGGTTGAAATGGCGGCGTCGTGCCCTAGAACAGCCAGAACTGCCATGCGCGGGAAAGGTTCCGCGACCGTGGCTGCGGGTATGTGTTGCCTGGCGGACTCCGGGGACTACCCGCGATAGCCGTGATGTCGGCTGGAAAGCGCCAGTTTGAGTATCTGATTTCAGAAACTGATTGTTTTTGGAATTCTGTTCCTTATTTTTTCGACTTGCATCTGTCAGTTTCCAGCGCTCACAATATGCCGGTCGGCCGGCCAAGGACGGGATCACAGAAAAATGAAATGGCTCAAGTCGCTCATCATCGCCGGAACGCTGCAGGCCTTGGCTGTCACCGCAGGCCATGCCGGCGCCAATCTCGACCAGATCAAGCAGGCCGGGGTCATCAAGGTCGGCACGGAAGGCACTTATGCGCCATTCACCTATCATGACACTTCGGGCGCACTGGTCGGCTTCGACGTCGAAATCGCCAAGGCGATCGCCGACAAGCTCGGCGTCAAGGTCGAATTCCTCGAAGGCAAGTGGGACGGGCTGATCGCCGGCCTCGACGCCAATCGCTATGACGCCGTCATCAACGAGGTCGGCATCACCGATGCCCGCAAGGCCAAGTACGACTTCTCCGATCCTTACATCGCCTCCAAGGCGGTGCTGATCGTGCGCGGCGACAACACAGA
>NZ_RZRA01000112.1:0-8668 GCF_003998945.1 Mesorhizobium sp. M7A.F.Ca.CA.003.01.2.1
CTTCACGAGTTCGTCCCTGCTAAGCCATTTGGCCAACAAGTAAGTCTCGACAGGGCACCTTTTTGCGCAGCCGGACGAAACTCCGTTCGGAAATGTGCCGGCTCGCGGCGTAGGAGCCTGCTCAGGTTCAGATGTCATGAAGGCATCTAACGCCCGATCTGCCGCGCAACTTCGGTCCCATATTCATTGCCGACGGGGTATCTGAGGGCGACGTTTTTTGCGGGTTTTTCCTGGTCGGCTTTGGAGGTGATGCTGGCGCCGATTGTCACAGGCTACTTCACTATCTGTTCCTTGACCGATGAGATCTTTTGCGCTGCGGCGCTCCCGTCTTTGCTGTGGGTCACCTTCTGACCCAAGCCCCAACGTACACACGCGGGAGTGTCCTACAAGCCATCGGTTTCGACAGATCGGATGGATTGGGCAGGCGAGCCCAAAAGCTGCGAGCTTAGAGCGGTTATAAATCGTAGTTGTAGCTGTGTAACAAACTGTGTAACAAAAAGCGCGAAAAGACTAGTATTTTCAGTATCATAGAGGTGAAAGGGAATCCCTCCCTCTCCGCCATCGATTTCCCATAACGGCCTGATTCGCAACGATTTTTCCGAATATCAGCTCTCTTTTGGTGCATTTCTTGGTACAAAGAGGCTTCCGCACAAGCCCCTATGGATCGACATCATAAGAACCTCGATCTTATCGTCTCAGCCGCCGCCACGATGCAGGAGGAGATAGAGAACATGTTCGGCTGCCTCCACCGCTTCGAGGAGAAACCAAGAAGCAGGTGAACGAAGTCTGCCGTGGTGATGCCAGGATGAAGATCAAGATTGATGCTGCGGGAAAGATTTAAGAGCCCCGCTTTGACAATCGTGACCGGCTTCCTTCGTCCTTCAATTCACTCCGCGTCAGGATTGTCGACAAGGCAGCCTGCACCATGGCATCCTTGGTAGTTGCCATGCACATCAAAGTTTGGCTCTCCCTGCCTGTCAAATTGCGGTCGGGTATCGATTGCCTGGTCAGGATTGTCGACCTTGCATCCCATGCCATGACAACCATTGTAGCTGCTATCGGGGCGGTAGTTACTCGTCGTGTGCCGTCGATTGTGATGATCGTCCGCCATCCCCTCGATCAGAGCGCCGAGAATAGCTCCGCCAACCACTGCGCCGACGTCATGACCGCGATGGTCATACATGCGGGCATTGGGATCAAAGCTGTCGCCACGTCCATGGTGGTAGCCGCCGACATCGGCGAAAATTCCGGAGCAACCTTGCGCGACCCAAATATATTTGCTGCGTGGATTGTAGCCCCAGGTCCGGTTCAAAATACAAGGACTTCCAGAAGTCTGATGAATGAGTTGCGGCTTGCTCAGCGGGCCCGCCCAGCATTCGCCATACTGATAGTGCCTCGATTGGCATTCGACGGTCGATTGTGCGCGGGCATCAGAGATCATCCACGATGAGCCGAGCGCGAGCAAAGCAATGAACATGTAACGTAGCATGTGAACCCCTCCGGAGTGGTCAACGACCGGTTGCGTCGGTGTCATCGAAATGGAATTTCTTCCGCCAGGTGTCAGTCGTTGATCGCGGTGATCTTGATGGTGTTGCCGTCTCCGACGCCGGAGAACCAGACCTCGCCATCACCGATTGAGATGCCTTGCCAATTGGCGAACAGCGTCGGGTAGGTCTGCTTGAGGACGGTCTGTTTGACCTTGGCGGTAACGATCTTGTCGTAATCCGTCACGAAATGCGCGGCGTCGTTTATCTTGATCGCCTTGCCGCCGATCCGGGCGCGGAAGGGATAATCGATCATCGACGCGACGGTCTGCTTGTCGCCGGCACTGACAGCCTTCTGCAGCTTGTCGAAGAACTGCTGATAGGTTGTGTGACTGCCGAACAGCGCGTCAAGGGTCTGGTTTGTTTCAGCGGCGGTCTGCGCTGCCGCTGGACCCGCAACGGCGGTACTCAATAGCGCGGCGGAAACCAGCATGAATAGAGAGCGCCTCATCATAGGTCCTTTCACTCGGTCCGTTCAATTGCCAACCCATCAGCCTGGATTTGTCCTTCGGACGTTCGCGCCCTGACTGATGCCGACGGCGAACGGGAAGACGAATGGCATGCCGTCACTGACGAGAACTGACATATAGACGCGTCCATTGAATTTTTTTATTTCAATACACGCAAAAGGTGTAAAAAAGAATACCTAAACGTCGATTATGACGGACAGAGATGACGGTTAAGGTATCCAAAACCTTATTCGCGAGTGATATCGATACGAGCAGCGACGCCTATGTCTTAAATTCTCCCTCTATGACGCCATATGGATAGAAGCAGAAATCTGCCGTCACCTGTGCCACCGGCGTGGGTATTGTCCAACGGCATCCGACAGCAAGCGTTGGCCTGTGCCTGTTCAATTCGCTTCACTTCACGATGACCTTTGCTCCCTTCGGCACCAGACTGTAGAGTTCGATCACATCCTCGTTGAGCATGCGAATGCACCCTGAGGACGCTTCAGTTCCTATGGTCCAGGGCTCTGAGGTGCCGTGGATACGATAAAGCGTATCCACGCCGTTCTTGTACAGATAGAGAGCTCGCGCGCCGAGCGGATTGTGCGTGCCGGGCCTGATCATGCGCGGCAGGTCGGGCGACTGGTTACGCATGTCGTCAGTCGGATGCCATGCGGGCCACTCCGCCTTACGCCCTACGCTGGCAATGCCCGACCAACTGTAACCGCTAGCCCCGACGGCGACACCATAGCGCCGCGCCATCCCATTGAGGCGGTATAGATAGAGGAACCTCTGCCGTGTATCGATCAACACCGTACCGGCAGGCAAGCGTTCCGGGGGCGTCACATCGACAGGCAGAAAGCGTTGGTCAAACTTGCTGCGATCGACGATGAAGACCTCATGCGGCTCCCTCGCGTAAGCGGCTTTCACGCGAACTAACTCTGTAGCCGTATTCGGGCTACCTTTTCCATCCGCCAGGCAACCGACAAGGAGCGCCGCCAGCGCCAATACAAAGCCCGACCGCACGAACTGGCGGATGCATTCCGGTCTTTCGTCTCTGCTCGAAACCGACCCGTTAATCGAACGGCCAAATGCTAGCGATCCAACTGGAGGAATGCGCACAGGCCGCTTACTCTTGGCTAGCTTCATCTACTGGCGAACCTTTTTCCTGGGCCCGCAACTGGTCGATGTGGATCGGCCGCTTTAGAGTTCGCTTTACTCGGTGAGTGTCATCCGCGACCGATTTCCCCGTCGGCGAAACACCCTGCAGATAGTGCTTCTGCCACTTCATCTCCTTGGTAAGCTCGTCGTTCATCTGCAGGCCGGCCGAAAACCGTCGACGTTCGCTATTCCAAACCTTATGTTCTTTATGGAACTCAGGATCGTCCTCCATCGGACGAATGACCGGCTGCACCTGCTCGATAGCGACACTTGGCATCATGGTGATGAAACAGAATGGCTCGCCCTTGGCAAAAGTGACAGACCCAGGGCGGGTGAAGCGCCAATTCATGGTGAAACTGAACGGCAGCCAGTTGGTTTCCACCAAGCCGTCCAGCGGCGCGATTCCGTCCTTCATCCGGTTGGGAGAGCCGCGAGCCCACACCATCCAGCCCGGCTCGGTGCGAAACACGTAACCCGGATGAAAGGTTACTATGCCGTGCCCGAAGGTCGAGCTGATGAATCGGTGCGTGACGTTCGGTTCGTTTACATGGAAGGCGATGTCTTTTGTAGTGTTGTATCCGTTCCAAGTAACAGTCACATTTATGGGGTTCAACAATTCCCATCCGCTGGCATTGGCGATTGAAAGCGGCGTGCAGCGGTAGGCGAAATGCTGGTCGGTCGCATCCATCCAGTCTCGCGTCCCCTCCGCGGCGACAAGCTCAGGCGGGTTCGGAGCCTGGATCATGCAGTCAAGACGAGGGCCGGTCATACTCTCCGCTATCCTCAAACGATTCGATTCTAAGTTGCTGATCACGTCGCCAACCGTAGCGGCATGACCAGGATAGAAGGAGGCACTATGGGCCTGCCGGTCCGGTAGGTCCCTCCGGTCCCACCGGCCCCACCGGTCCGGCAGGTCCCTCCGGTCCCGCAGGTCCGGCAGGTCCGCTAGGTCCCTCCGCACCGGGCGCGCCGGGAGGTCCAGACGCGCCGGTATCGCCGGGCGCTCCAGGTGTCCCGTCCGATCCGGGCAGTCCGACAGGCCCAGCAGGTCCGCCAGGTCCCTCCGCGCCGGGCGCGCCGGGAGGTCCAGACGCGCCGGGCACTCCAGGCGTACCAGCCTCGCCGGGTGCGCCAGGCGCCCCCGGCTGTCCCCAAACATTGGTGGAAGGCGTCGGCAAGTTGCCAACGTCTTTTACGATGTGCGATGGAAGGAAGTCGCCACGATCACGCTGAATCAAGGAACGACCTGGCTTGTCGGCATAATAATCGTTCTGACCATCCGTGACCGCGCACTCGAAATTCTGGTCCGGATCCTTGCAGAAGACTGTCTTCGGGGCGCTTCGATCGCCATTGGTGCCGAAGTGGAATCTCAAACCGGCCATCGCAGAAAAATCGCCGCTTGAGGAGACGTCGCTGTTCGTCAGATCGAAGCTGAAATCACTGTAGATAGAAGTCGCTATCCCGCTTCCGAACTCGGTCAGGTACTCGGCGCCGCCAACAAGTTGCGTTCTACCACCAAAGGCGTCGCGATGACGCAGGCCGCCATTAACCTTGAAGTTATCCGTAGGATAGTACCCGACCCTGCCTTCGGCGAACGGGCTGACGTCCTCTTCAAGTGAATTCCATTCTATACCGGCAAGTCCCTCAAGCGTGACCCGGCCCAGATAGTACTGGCCTTCAACGCCGAGCTTGCCTTCGACATAACCGTTTTCAAGAACTCCACCATCATCGTAACCACCTCCGCCGTGAAGGTAGCTTCCATACAGACCCAGCGCCCCAACTTTCGGATCACGGCGGAACAGATGCGCGGCGGCACCTGTGAAGTTACTGTTTGGCGTCACGCCACCAATCGCATCGACCTGGAAGCCGTATTTTTCACCGAGCGGGAGCGCCACGGAACCGTCGGTAAAGGCATACGGGTCGTTACCGTTGGTTCCCGCGCCGAATCCGACACGCACATTGGGCGCGGCAACGGCACGAGTGTCGGATTGCGGATTTGACAGGTACATGCGCCTCTCAACCGAGGATAGCGCAGCCATCTCGCGACTCTGGGCCACCGAACCCCTGAGGGTGGCCAGTTCTTCTTTAACCTGAGCAGTCTCGGCGTAGGCGGCCTCAAGTTTGCGCGCCATCTGCTTCTGATTTCGCTGCAGGTCCAAAATCATCTGATAGAGTTGTTCGTTGCTTGGCGCCCCGGCTAGCGCGGGGGTAATCGCGACATAGATGGATGCGAACGTTAGAATAGAACAACTGGCAAATAAAATTCTCTTATGCTGCCGCATCCCGCACCCCTTCTGCGCACCGCCGCCCTCGTTATCTACCTCGCCATGCGCACGATACATTCCTATTCGATTATGCATAGAATGCGAGCCATCTAACGAATGCGGATTTATCCAACCCTTTCCTTGAAGTAATTAATCTCGCGATTATTCACAATCGCAGTAACTGTCATATCCTTACACTTACTGTCAGTCGCTTGAGGATGCTTCTCGAATTCCTTCCCTGTCATCTTCCAAATTGATGAGATCGGCAATCTTCTCTCTGGACAGGGTCGGCACGATCATTCTAATCGGGGAAGGCGAAGCCTGACCCGCGAATTGCGTGCAAGGGGAGAAGCATGTCGGATTTCTTGGCTCTTCGACGCAGCCGGCTCACGATGGTGTCCAGGTGGGCATAGTTGAAGTCATAGATGTCTGCGCCCATGGCTTCGACGAGCGCGCGGCGATCGACGGTCTTGCCACGCTCACTGAACAAGCGTTCCAAAAAGTGCCGTTCCGAGGTGGTCAAGCGAAGGCGATGGCCCATGCCGTCGGTAAGCACCCAGCCGCCTTCCTCGAGGGCCCATCGTGGGGCCGGAGACGACGAAGGGGCGCGGCGCCTGTTGAGACGTTCATTGACCGCCATCACCGTGGCAGCAAGCTCCCGAACATCAATGGGTTTGACGAGGTAAGCGTCAGCGCCCGCTTCAAGACCATTGAGCCGGTCGTCGATGGAACTCCGGGCCGTCGCCATGACGATCCCGACCGATTGTAAGGCCCGCAAATGGGTAGCTATGGAAAGGCCGTCTTCGCCCTCCAGGCCAATGTCGAGAATGACGATTTCAGCCGGCTTGGCGGCACAGGCTCGGTAGAGGGCGGCAGCATTGTGGAATCCATGTACGTTCAGGCCCAATCTGGATAGTCCGAAGACCATCTCCTCGCGGAAATCCCTGTCGTCATCGACAAGATAAACAAGGGGGGAGATCACGATAACGCCATGCTTGTAGCCTTCTCCGATCATCTACGGACCCCATGCAGCAATCTGATACCATTCGATTTCATTTATTCGCCGCATTGTCTATATTGTTTGTGTGTCTTGTTTATCATAGAGTCTGGGCTAATAAGTCTCTTCCACATGGGATACGCATCCGAAATTCTGAGGTCTCTAGAGCCGAAAACCATACACCTCATTTGGGGTATTATCGTTTGCTTATACAGTATAGTGCTGATATTATTTTTATCTAGACTGTTTGATTTTCACCGCCAATTGATCTGGGCGTGGCGCATCTCCCAGGGCGTTGTACTGCTCAATGGCATCGCCTTGGCTTTTGCGATTGTGGGACGCTACGGCGACGTCGGGTTTTTCGTATCGCGACTGCAGCAGCTGTCTCTCATCTTCATTTCGCTGCTGGTGCTCTATCTGCTCATTGTGCGGCGACGGTATCAATATCTGCTGTCGGCGATTGCATTTTTGAGCGTAATCTCTGTCATGCTGGTGATGCAGATGATGTATACTGGGGCCAACCCGTTCCAACTGGATGGCTCTTTGTCCAGATTCTTGGCCGGCGGGACCGTGATTCACCTGGCGTTGCTCAGCGCGGCCGTCGCGAAGAGAACGCGGCTTGCCGAGCGCAGCTTGAGCGAGGAAAAGGACCGCGTCATCGCAGTGTCGCGCTTGGCCGAGCAGGAGCTGACTATCAAGGTGCGCGAAAGGACCGCTGAGCTTGGGGAAAGAAACACCTCGCTCATGGTGGAAGTGGATCGACGTCACCTGCTTGAACTCAAGCTCAGGCAGGCTCTGGACACCGCCAACGATGCTCTGGCTCAGCAGCGGGACTTTGTGGCCTTGGTATCTCATGAGTTTCGCGGCCCGTTGGCCGTCATCTCTGCCGCCGCCGACAATCTGTCATCTTCTGCAGGTGAAAGCGCCGACAATATCAAGTTGCGCACCACAAGGATCCGCCAGACCGTCAAAAGGATGTCATCGCTGATTGAAAACGTCCTAGCCTTCGACCGGCTCAATGGCGGGCACGAAACTCTTCCCAGGATCAAGATGTTCGACCTGAATGAGGTTTTGCGCGCCGCCGAAGCGGGATTGGATGATGCTGCGGCCGGACGTGTTAGCTTCACTCACGGCGATGAAGTGATTGTGAAAGGTGACCGCAACCTGCTGGAGATTGTGATACAAAATCTGATCCAGAACGCCCTGAAATACTCATCGGTGACCAGCTCTGTGACGATCCGGCTGTCGACTGAGCAGGGCGTGGCGTTTGTACACGTGGCGGATCAGGGCTCTGGCGTAGCGCCCGACGACCACGAGTTCATATTCATGAGGTACTATCGCGCCGCGGGCCAACTGGTAAACGGCTCCGGTTTAGGGCTCTACATTTCACGCGAGATCGCCCGGCAGCATGGCGGCGGTCTCATACTGGCCGCCAGCGACGTCAACGGGTCGACATTCCGCCTCTCACTGCCCGTCGAGCGGAACTGGCCTGCCCCTGAAAAGTGATCCCCCTGACATATGGCCTTTGGGCCGAACCAGGACTGAAGAAAATGGCCGGAAAGAGACACAGTTGCGGCCGCTCATTGTCTACCGTTAACCTCCGGCAAATCTTGCGGATCTGGTAGAGAGGCGGCGATAGAGCCGCTCGAGCCGGGACACTCTGGCCTTCGCGGAGGCCGTAAAGCTTCGGCGATGGGCAGGCCCATTCGGCATCTCCGCACATCGCTTCTGTCCGCAAGCGCAGCCATGCCGCCGTGAATTTACCAGCCGGTTTAGCCCAAATGGGGAAGAGGCCCGGCCCACGATCTCGTAACGGTTGGTTCGCCGAACCCAGTTAGGAGACCACGATGCGCAAAGCCTCTCTCGCCATCGCAGCTTTCTTCAGCCTTGCCACTGTTGCATCGGCATGCGTGTCGATGGACGGCAACGTCGTCGTGAACAACTGCAATTATCGCGTCATGGGAAATTACAAAGGCTCGGATGGCAGTTGGGGTGGCTTCGGACCCATCCGCGCGGGCGGTCGTGAGGCAACTTTCAAAAGACGCGATGCCGGCTGGGACATCAGCTATTGCAACTACGATTCCTGGGTGGCAGGCACATGTCGGCCGAAGGATCCCAGGCAGATGTAAGCTTTCAAGCATGTCACTTCGCGCGCTTGGCTCTTTGCCGACGATGTGGCCGGCATCGAACGCCTGCCACTCTGTCGGCGCACGATAAATCCGTTACTGCTCCTTCTTGAACAGGTCCTGGAAG
>NZ_RZRA01001130.1:0-1565 GCF_003998945.1 Mesorhizobium sp. M7A.F.Ca.CA.003.01.2.1
GCGCTGGGTCAACTCCTTCCGTGCCGGCTCGGAGACGACCGAACCGGTGCTGCTGGCGCCGATGAAGGCGATGATCGGCCGTTCCTCGGCGATGGCCTTCTCGACCAGTTCGATGCGCACCATGCTCGATTCCATCGCCACGCGCCTCGACGAAAGCCGCGACACCTCGCGCTATCTCGTCGGCCTGCTGGTGTTCCTCGGCCTGCTCGGCACCTTCTGGGGACTGTTGAACACCATCGGCTCGATCCGCGAAACCATCGAATCGCTCGATCCCGGCACCGGTGACGCCGCCGCGGTGCTCGATTCCCTGAAGCAGGGGCTTTCGGCGCCGCTGGCCGGCATGGGCACCGCCTTCTCGTCCTCGCTGTTCGGCCTCTCCGGCTCGCTGGTGCTCGGCTTCCTCGACCTGCAGGCCGGCCGCGCCCAGACGCGCTTCTACACCGAACTGGAAAACTGGCTTTCCTCGGTCACCGACCTGTCGTCGGACATCGTCGTCGCCGACCCGGCCAAAACCGAATCCTCCGACGAGATCCGGGTGCTGTCGGAACGGCTGCGCTCGATGCAGGAGAATGGCGGCGGCTCCAACCCGCGCGTCGCCACCGCCATGGCCAATCTCGCCGACGGCATTTCCGGCCTGGTCAAGAATATGCGCTCGGAACAGCAGATCATGCGCGACTGGGTCGAGGCCCAGTCCGACGAGCAGAAGGCGATGCGCAACACGCTGGAAAAGATCGCCGATGCCCTGAAGAAGCCCGGAGTGCACTGAAGTGGCGCTCGCCAGGGGCCGGCGCACCGATCGCCGCATCGACTACTGGCCGGGCTTCGTCGACGCGCTGTCGACGCTGCTTTTGGCGATCATGTTTCTGCTCACGGTCTTCGTGCTGGCGCAGTTCCTGCTGGGACGCGAAATCTCCGGCAAGGATACGGCGCTCTCGCGCCTCAACTCGCAGATCAACGAACTGACCCAACTGCTGGCGCTGGAGCGCTCGACGGCGCAGGACAAGGATGATTCCCTGGCCAATCTGCAGGCGTCGCTGTCGGCCGCGCAAGCGGAAAAGAGCCGGCTCGAACGATTGCTGGCGCAAGGTGCCGGTGCCGGCGACGCCGCCAATCAGCGTGCAGCGGCGCTCGGCGGCGAACTCGACAGCCAGCGCCAGATCAGCCAGCAGGCGCTGAGCCAGGTCGAGATACTCAACCAGCAGATCGCGGCGCTGCGCAAGCAGATCGGCGCGCTCGAGGATGCGCTCAACGTCTCCGAAATCCGCGACCGCGATTCCAACACCAAGATCGCCGATCTCGGCCGCCGCCTCAACGTCGCGCTGGCGCAGCGCGTGCAGGAGTTGAACCGCTACCGCTCCGACTTCTTCGGCCGTTTGCGCGAAATCCTCGCCGACCGCGAGAACATCCGCATCGTCGGCGACCGCTTCGTCTTCCAGTCGGAAGTGCTGTTCCCAACGGGCTCCGAGGTGATCAACGATGCCGGCAAGGTCGAGATGAAGAAACTCGCCGACGCCATCATCGAGTTGCAGAAGGAAATCCCGCCCGAGATCAACTGGGTGCTGCGC
>NZ_RZRA01001131.1:0-1556 GCF_003998945.1 Mesorhizobium sp. M7A.F.Ca.CA.003.01.2.1
GTGATGTCGCCCTTGTCGGTGGTGATCGTGGTGACGCCATGCGAGGCGTCCGACAGCGTCGCCGTGAACACGTAGTTGGCGACCGCGCCCTCGGCGACCGTCGAGGCGCTCAGGTTGACCGTCGCGTTATCAGTAATTCCATTGATCGTGACCGTTACTACCTGCGCTGTCCCGTCCGCAGTCCGAACCGTGAATGTGTCGATCAAATGATCGCCCGCGTTGAGTTCCTGGACCGCACTATTCGTGTTGTCGAGCGTATAGGTCCAGGTGCCCGCCGCGTTCATCGCAAAGGTGCCGTAGCCGTGGTCAGTTGCCCCGCCGGCACCAACCGCCTGGAACGTGTTCGCCAGATTGTCGACGTCGGTATCCGTCAGCGTGCCGCTGACACTCGGGGTGCCATTGATAGCGCCGCCGGCCTCGACGACCGTGCCGGCAATGGTGCCGGAGATTACAGCCGCGTCATTGGTGCCGTTGATCGTGACCGTTACTACTTGGGCCGTGCCGTCCTGTGTGTGGACGGTAAACGTCTCGGTGAGATGCTGGCCGACGTTGAGACCCTGCACTGCCGCATTGTTGTTGTTGAGGGTGAAGGTCCAGACACCACCCGCGGTCATCTGGTAGGTCCCATACCCATGATCGCCCGCGGTTCCGGGCGCGACCGCCTGGAACGTATTGGGCGTGTTGTCGACGTCGGTATCTGTCAGCGTGCCGCTCACCGTCGGCGTCCCGGTGATGGCATTGGCGACACCGCCAGCCTCGACGACCGCGCCCGTAGAGACGCCGGAAATCACCGCGGCGTCGTTGGTGCCGGCGAAATGTACCGTCGCGGTTGCCCAGCTGAGCGTTCCATTGCCGAGCCGGACCGAGTAGATGAAGCTGTCAGTCAGGTACTGTCCCGCATTCAAGCCCTGTAACTGTGCCTTGAACGCCGCTGACAAGGTAGTCGCGTCGTATCCCACGAGTCCGTCGGACGTAATCCAGATCTTCGCGCCGTTATAACTTGTCTCGGAGGTGGGGGATTCAGTGCGTGCTAAGTCTTGGGTCAACAAATCAGCGGCGGTGTATCCATTCATTGCGCCTGTGTTGTTGATGCCATTGTCGACTGACCAGAGGGTCTTGGCATTCCCGCCGAGATCGTTGGCCATCACGTTCAGGAAGACGGATTGGAAACTATCATAGGTAAACAGGTCATCCTTCGCCTGCGGCGTGTTGGAGAAAGACGTCGTGGTGCCGCCGGCACCGGTGACCTGAGTAGCCATTTTTCAACCCCCCTTTTAAGAACAGACGCCTCATCTGTTTTTCTGTTTTATCGACAGTACTGAACGACCGGCTGCTTCCAGCCGAAGAAAAACCGCGCGAATCCAGGCAGGCATGAATTTTCGCCCTCATCCAGGCACACCGCCGCGCCTGGAACAGCCGCCTCAAGCTGGCCATTCACGGACGGATATTGACCCGATGCTGCTGGACGCGACGACTGGTCGTCACGCTACGTTCCCTACCCAACCTACATCGTCAAACTCGTGGCTTTCGACCACGAACTTTAGATGCTTCTTATA
>NZ_RZRA01001132.1:0-1553 GCF_003998945.1 Mesorhizobium sp. M7A.F.Ca.CA.003.01.2.1
ATGGTGGACTGTGGTCGAAGAAAATCCCCGTGATTCATCGGCCTCTTGCGAGTGCCAATCCTCCGGCTTCGCCCTCGTCGCTGTCCTTGTCTTCCTCCTCATCGTCTCCGCCATCACCTCGACCTTCGCCCTGACCGCCTGGACGCGGCTCAAGATCGCTTCGAATGAGACCGAAAGCCAGCGGTTCGGCCTGCTCGCCGAAGGCCTGACCAACGTGCTGGCCGCGCGCCTGTCGAGCGCCGGGCCGGACATCGGGTTGCCGCTCAATTTCGAGCCAGTCTCCTGCGTGGTCGGCGATCTGACGGTCGTGATGCGGTTGCAGGGGCATTCGGGCCTGATCGATCTCAACGCCGCCGATCACAATCTGCTTGCCCAGGGTTTCGCTTCGCTCGGCGTCGATCCGGAGATGTCCAACTGGCTTGCGATCGCGGTCGAATATTCCCGCAGCGGCGCCAGCATCTTTGCCGCGGTGGCCACGCAAAAGGTCGAAGTCGTGGGTGGTTTCAAGCATGCACCGTTCGAATCCGTGGCTGAGCTGCAGGACTTTTCCAGGCTGCGCTCGATTTCTTTGCCTGATCTCTACAGCACATTCACGGTCAATTCGCGGCGCGGCGATCTGGTCGTAAGTCGAGCCGGCCCCACGCTGGCCAACTTCGTCAAGGCCGGAACATCGGCAGGTGCAAAGATACCCGAGCAGGCCTTCACGATCGAGGTTTCCGTCAGCCGGCGAGGCTCGGCCATCGTCGGTTCCGCCGGCTATGTCTTCGAAAGCCGTTCGGGCGATCAAGCAAGCCTGCTCCGCACTGCAGCGGTTTTGGGAACGATAGGCGCCAAGATAAGGGGCGTGCCTCACCCAAGGCGGTAGACGTCAGGCGCCGGTCTTGATGTAGCTCTTGTAGATCCAGCCGGTCTTGCCGTTGTAGGTGATCTGGCACCATTTCTTGCAGCTCATCACCTGCACCGAGGTTTTGGCTGGCACCGTACCGATGGCGGCGGCATTTTTCTTCGGGCCGCTTCGCATGGTCACGGCCCTCAGGATGCGTCCTGTTCCGGCGGCTGCGGCTTTCCTTGGCTTCGCCTTGGCCTGGCTGTCATCACCTTCTGCCGCGGGCTCTTGAGCCGGCACTTGCGGTTGCACCTCGGGAATGGCGGCGGTTTGTGCGCCGTCGGGATGGTTGCCCGCGGTTGCGCCGGGCGCGGCTACCTTGGCAAGTTCGGTGGCGGCATCGGTATCGGCTGCCGGCTGCGCGAATGCCGCCGTTTGCTTGTCGGGTGCCTTGTCCGCCACCTGGCTGGGAGCAGTCGAATCGGACGCGGATGCGGCCTTCAGCTGGGAACCGGTCCAGCGCGGGTCATTGGCGGCGAGTGCGGGAATGTTGTCTTGCGCGGCCGCCACAGTTGTTGGAATTGCGTCGGACTTGCGCGCCTGCGGTACGGCTGCCGCAGCGACCGCGGCCCCAACCGGGGTTATTTTCGTCGTCTTCACCGGAACCGTTGGAATGGTCTGTTCGGGGCTCGCTGCCGCTTGCCTGTCGCTGGCCGGCAGCGAGCCC
>NZ_RZRA01001133.1:0-1550 GCF_003998945.1 Mesorhizobium sp. M7A.F.Ca.CA.003.01.2.1
CCGCTCGCCGGCGATGACTACCAGTATCTGATGGCCTCCTATCATCCCGGCAACAGGGCGCCAGACCCGTCGGATGGACTGCCGACCGGCGTCATGGTCGCCATGAACGGGCCGTCGCCAAGCCTGCCTGCCGGCACTGCTGCCGTGCCGTTTCCGGGCCAGTTGACAGATACCGGTTCTGTCCAGCCGATCATGTCGACGCAGTCGTCGGCCTATGGCGATCTGGCGCTTCCGGATTTCGGCCCGATCGTGCCGGAGCGTCCGCAGATCAATCTGCCGCCGCAATCGCCGTTTGCCGTGGCCTCGCTGTCCTATGCCGACGAGCGGGTCGAACGCGCCTCAAATGCCTTCGCCGCGATGGGTGGCGACGGCATGTCGCCGGCCGATGTGCTCCAATCATGGAAGCGGCAGCCGCCAGCGGCCGGTCCGTCCACTGACTACGTCGCGGCTGGTTCGTTCGAGGATGCAGCGGAGGCCAAGCGTGTTGCCGCTGAGCTTGCCGCATACGGCAAGATCGAGATCCAGCGTTCGGAACTCGATGGCGAGGATTGGTATTCGGTCAATCTCTATCCCGATGGCCACCGCAATCTCGATGATTTGCTGCAGGCTGCCTGGTCGCATGGCGCGCCCGATGCGCTGGCTGTGCGCAACTGAGCGCAAGCCTGATGGGATTTCCGCTGCGCGGTTGATCCGCCGCGCAAAAAGCCTGATACTTTTCGCGGGCTTGCCGGCGGTGCCGGCCAACGGGTCGAACATCATGCAATTTCGCTTGCTCCCGCCTCTCGCCGGGCTTCTGGTTTTTGGCTTGCTGCTGTTTTTCCAGGCTCCGGCCGGTGCACAGCTGTTCGAGACCAAGGCCGCGCAGGCCTTCATGATCGATGCCGAGACCGGGACGGTGCTGTTTTCCAAGGAGGCCGACAAGCCGATACCGCCGGCCTCGATGGCCAAGCTGATGACCATGGAAGTGGTTTTCAATGCCATCAAATCCGGCCGCCTGAAGCTCGACGATACGTTCGTGGTCAGCGAGAACGCCTGGCGCAAGGGTGGCGCGCCTTCGGGAACATCGACGATGTTCGCCAAGCTCAAGTCGTCGATCCGGCTCGAAGACCTGATTCAGGGCGTGACCGTGCAGGCGGCCAATGACGGCTGCATCGTCATCGCCGAAGGCATGTCGGGATCCGAAGACAATTTTGCCGTGCAGATGACCGAACGCGCCCGCCAGATCGGCCTCAAGACGTCGACTTTCGTCAATTCGACCGGCCTGCCGGCGGATGGCCAGCAGACGACCGTGCGCGAGCTGGCGCAGCTCGCCCTGCACCTGTGGCGCGATTATCCGGATTTCTATCGCTATTATGCCCAAAAGGATTTCACCTGGAACAAGATCTCACAGAGGAACCGCAATCCGCTGCTGGCGATGGACATCGGCGCCGACGGCCTGGCGGTCGGGGCGAGCGAGGCAGCCGGCTTCGGCATCGTCGGTTCGCTCAGCCACAATGGTACCCGCGTGATCGCGGCGATGAGCGGGCTGGCCTCGGACAAGGAGCGCGCCG
>NZ_RZRA01001134.1:0-1549 GCF_003998945.1 Mesorhizobium sp. M7A.F.Ca.CA.003.01.2.1
GTTTGCTGCCCTGTGCCGGATAGAAATCGGTGCCACCGGCAAGGATGCGCCAGGCGCCCTCGCCAAGCAAAGCGAGCGCTTCGTCGACCGAGGTGGGTTTCGCGTAACGGATCACGCTTTGCCTTCCCGAAAAGAGGCCTTCCAGAGCTGGTACTTCGAAAGATCCTTCCAGCACAGGGGTCGGAAAATTCATTCGTATGCAAATGATATCAAGCTGGCAGGATTTGTCAAAGCCGGAGTTTGCCGCGGCGCCGCCGGCACGCATTTGTTATGGCTTGAGAGGTTGACGCGGCCGGCCATCTGGTCAAGTTTCTGCGTCCGGTCGCGTCAGCGGCATTTTCCACTGGAGCCTGCATACGGAAGAGGAAAGCCCATGGCCGACGAAGCGCTTGTCGTCATCGACCTGCAGAACGATTTTTGTCCCGGCGGCGCGCTGGCGGTTGCCGGCGGCGACGAGATCGTGCCGCTGGTCAACGACCTGATCCGGCGAACCGACCATGTCGTGCTGACGCAGGACTGGCATCCCGCCGGTCACTCCAGCTTTGCTTCCAGCCATCCGGGCGCGCAGCCCTTCACCATGATCGAAATGCCGTACGGCCAGCAGACGCTGTGGCCGGACCACTGCATCCAGGGCAGCCTGGGCTCGGATTTCCATTCCGGCCTCGCCTGGACCAAGGCCGAGCTCGTCATTCGCAAGGGATTTCGGCCTGATATCGACAGCTACTCGGCCTTCTTCGAGAACGACCGCACGACCCAGACCGGCCTTGCCGGCTACCTCCGGGAGCGCGGCATCGACACGCTGACCCTGGTCGGGCTGGCGACCGATTTCTGCGTCGGCTTTTCGGCGCTGGATGCCGTCAGCCAGGGCTTCAAAACCACAGTGCGGCTGGATGCCTGCCGCGGCATCGATCTCAACGGTTCGCTCCATGCCACGCTGCAGCGCATGCGCGACGCCGGCGTGAGGCTCGAAGACCCTTTGTCGGACTGACGGATCGTGAGGCGCAAGAGGGGCTTTTTGTGGGTCGCGACGAAGGCGGCAATCGTCGTGGCCGTGCTGTTTCCGGCACAGGCTTTCGGGGCGGAGGAACACGGCCTGCCCGGCGCTTCGATGTCGCTGTGGTGGGCGCTGCCCTTTGCCGGGCTGCTGTTGTCGATCGCCACTGGTCCGCTGCTGTTTCTTCATGTCTGGGAGCATCACTACGGCAAGATCGCGGCCCTTTGGGGCGCTCTGGTGGTCCTGCCGCTGGCGGTCGCCTTCGGTGTCCCCACAGCGACCGAAGCGGTGCTGCATGCGTTGCTCGCCGAATACATGTCGTTCATCATCCTGCTGTTTGCGCTGTTCACCATTTCCGGCGGCATTCTCCTTGCCGGCAACATTCACGGCACGCCGCTGGTGAATGCCGGCCTGCTGCTGGTCGGCGCGCTGCTGGCCTCGGTGATCGGCACGACCGGTGCCTCGATGATCCTGATCCGGCCGATCATCCGCGCCAACGATAACAGGCGGTTCAACGCCCATGTCGTCATCTTCTTCATCTTCCTGGTGTCCAAC
>NZ_RZRA01001135.1:0-1549 GCF_003998945.1 Mesorhizobium sp. M7A.F.Ca.CA.003.01.2.1
GCGGCCTCCCGGTGAGATCGGCTTTGCGGTGCTGCGTGGCGGCAGCATCATCGGCGAACACAGCGTGAGCTTCTGTGCCGAAGGCGAGCTTGTGACCTTGTCGCATGCGGCCGGCGACCGCGTCATGTTCGCCCGCGGCGCTATTGCCGCCGCGCTCTGGCTCGAGGGACGCCCGCCCGGCGAATACGACATGCGCGACGTTCTCGGTTTCGGCGCTCCGTGACCGGCAGCCACAACGGATTCCATTTCAACGGCCGTTAAAACGACTGAAAGCCAGCTGAAAGCTTGGGCGTGCCATGAAGTCATTACGGCGTTCGCCGGGTGACCGGTGCGGGAGCGGCCGGTAAGGAGGAATGCGGCGCAGCCGGGATGGCGCGCCGCCCAAGTGGAGGAAGTTTCGTGACCGGTTTCATCTCGAAGTGCGCCCTGCGCACAGCGGCGCTAAGCCTTGCTATTGCAGCCACAAGCGCCACGGTGGCTTCGGCTGCCGACAAAATCACCATCATCGTCGGCGGCATGGAAAAGCAGATCTATCTGCCTGCCGTGCTCACCCAGCAGCTCGGCTACTTCAAGGACCAGGGGCTCGATGTCGAACTGCTCAACTCGCGCGCCGCGGTCGAGGCCGAAAATGAACTGCTGGCAGGTGCCGTCCAAGGCGTTGTCGGCTTCTACGATCACACCGTCGACCTGCAGTCGAAGGGCAAATACATCCAGTCGATCGTCCAGTTCAGCCAAGCGCCCGGTGAGGTCGAGCTGGTCTCCGCCAAGCACCCGGAGATCAAGTCGCCCGCCGATTTCAAGGGCGCCACGCTCGGCGTCACCGGTCTCGGCTCCTCGACCGATTTCCTGACCCAGTATCTTGCCGTGCGCAGCGGCCTGAAGCCCGGCGACTACACGCTGCTGCCGGTCGGCGCCGGCAACACCTTCATCGCCGCCGTCAAGCAGGACCAGATCCAGGCCGGCATGACCACCGAGCCGACCATCGCCAAACTGCTCAAGACCGGCGAGGCAAGCATCCTGGTCGACATGCGCACGCCCGAAAAGACCAAGGAAGCGCTGGGCGGCGACTATCCGGCGGCGTCCTTCTATGTCCAGTCCTCCTGGCTGGAAGGCCACAAGGATGAGGCACAGAAGCTCGCCAATGCCTTCGTCAAGACGATGAAATTCATCGCCACGCATTCGGCCGAAGAGATCGCCGACAAGATGCCGAAGGATTATTATGCCGGCAACCGGGACCTTTACGTGCAGGGGCTGGCCGGCGGCAAGGCGATGTTCACGCCGGATGGCCGCATGCCGGCCGATGGTCCGCCGACCGTGCTCAAGGTTCTCTCGACATTCTCGAAGAGCCTGCAAGGCAAGCAGATCGACCTGTCGAAGACCTACACGACCGAATTCGTCGACGCTGCCAAATAGCGGCGCCAGCCTACCACTCGTTGAATAACAAGGACTTGCGCCGGCTGCTTGAATCAAGAAGGCAGCGGCGCGGCCTCCCGAACACCTGGAGATCCGTGGCACTGCCGCGGGCTCCCTTGCCCCATTGCGACAGGAG
>NZ_RZRA01001136.1:0-1536 GCF_003998945.1 Mesorhizobium sp. M7A.F.Ca.CA.003.01.2.1
TGCCGGGCTGGAGCGTAATGCCCGGCAGGTAGCGTGGATTTTCGCCGCGGTCGATCGCGGCGACGGTCTCCGGATCGCGCGCGTAAAGGCGGACGAAATGGCCGGCGCGCAGCATGGCCAAGGCCAAGGCAGTGCCCCAGGCGCCGCCGCCGAGCACGGCAACGCGCCAGCCGCTTGGCGCGGTGACGTTGCCGCTCATTGCCACCTCGTTCATGCCTTGGCTCCGCGCCGGCCGGAGCCGACCATCGGCGCCGAGATGCTGTCCAGCGGCCAGCGCGAGCGCGGCACGAAATCGAAGCCGTTCTCTTGCGCCATGCCCTCGCGCAGCCGCTCGATGCCGGCCCAGGCGATCATCGCCGCATTGTCGGTGCAAAGTTTCAGTGGCGGCGCAATGAAGGTGAAGCCGGTCTCGGCGCAGAGCCGCTCCAGCATGGTCTTGATCGTGCGGTTGGCGGCGACACCACCGGCAACGACGAGGGCTGGGTTCCTGGTGCCGGGAAATGTCTCGCGAAAGCGCGTCAGCGCGCGAGAAACACGGTCGGCCAGAGCATCGGCTACGGCCCCCTGGAACGAGGCGCAGATGTCGGCGACGTCCTGGTCGCTCAGCGGCGCAATGGCGCTCGCCGCCTGGCGCACGGCGGTCTTGAGGCCGGAGAAGGAGAAGTCGGGCTGGGCCGAGCCCTTCATCGGACGCGGAAAGGCAAAGCGCGAGGCGTTGCCGGCCTGTGCCGCCTTTTCGACATTCGGTCCGCCGGGATAGGGCAGGCCAAGCATCTTGGCCGTCTTGTCGAAGGCTTCGCCGAGCGCGTCGTCGATAGTCGTTGCCCAGCGCTGGTAGCCGCCGACACCCCGCACGGCGACGATTTGCGTATGGCCGCCGGAGACCAGCAGCAAGAGATAGGGAAAGTCGAGCCCGTCGGTCAGCCTTGCGGTCAGCGCATGGCCTTCGAGGTGGTTGATGGCGATCAGCGGCTTGTTCGCCGCCGCGGCGATTGCCTTGGCGGTCATCAGCCCGACGATCAGCCCGCCGACCAGGCCGGGGCCGGCGGTGGCGGCAATCGCGTCGATATCGGCTAGCGCCGTGCCCGAATCGGCAAGCGCCGCCTCGATGATGCCGTCCAGCGCCTCGACATGGGCGCGCGCGGCGATTTCCGGCACGACGCCGCCGAAAGCGGCATGCTCCTCGATCTGGCTGAGCACGATGTTGGACAGGATTTTTGGCGCGGCGTCGCCGTCGACGGCCACCACGCTGGCGGCGGTCTCGTCACAACTCGTCTCTATGCCCAGCACGCGGATCAATTCGTCGCTGTCCCTAAAGATTGTATCATGGGGTTTTCCCCGTTAGGAGAACCCCGGAAAAGCCTCGCTTGCCGGGGGGTTATCACGGACTGCGCGCCATGCAAACAATCTTGAGAATCGGAACACGCGGCAGCCCGCTGGCGCTGGCGCAGGCGCATGAAACGCAGGCGCGGCTGATGGCCGCGCATGGCATGCCGGCGGAGGCGTTCGAGGTGGTCGTCATCTCGACCAGCGGCG
>NZ_RZRA01001137.1:0-1535 GCF_003998945.1 Mesorhizobium sp. M7A.F.Ca.CA.003.01.2.1
TTCAGCCGCTCGCGGACGTCCCGGTGCGCTGCCATGATCTGTTCGCGCGTGCCACCGGCGTCGGTCGGGTCCGGCGTCGGCCAATATTCGACCTCGACGGCGAGCGAGCGGGTGAGTTCGAGTGCGGCGTGGTGCGCTTCGGGTGCCAGCGTGACGATGAGGTCGAAATAGTCGTCCTCGAGATCGTCCATCGTCCTTGGGTGGCGCTCGCCCAGCGTGAGATCTTCTTCGGCCAGCACCGCATCGACGAACGGATCGCGCTCGCCGGCGCGAACGCCGGCCGAAGCGACAAAGACGGTGGCGGGCAGCATCCGGCGCGCCAGCTGCTCCGCCATTGGCGAGCGCACGGCATTCATGCCGCACAGGAACAGGATCGAACGGGGCAGGGCGCCGGGCGACAGGGCTAGCCCCGCCAGTGCAGCACGCAGACCAGCGTGAACAGCCGGCGCGCCGTATCGAAGTCGATGTCGATCTTGCCGGACAGCCGGTCCATCAGCGTCTGCGAACCTTCATTGTGCAGGCCGCGGCGGCCCATGTCGATCGCCTCGATATGGCTCGGCGTCGAGGAGCGGATGGCGTCGTAGTAGCTTTCGCAGATCATGTAGTAATCCTTGACGATGCGCCGGAGCGGCGTCAGCGACAGGATATGGGTGACGACGGCGGTGCCATCCTCGCGCGCCACGGCAAACACCAGCCGCTGCTCGGCCAGCGACAGTTTCAGCCGGTAAGGGCCGTCGCCGCTGTCATTGACGGGCTGGAAACTGTTCTCCTCGATCAGGTCGAAGATCGCCACTGCACGTTCATGCTCGACATCCGGCGTTGACCGGCCGATCGATTCATCGAGTTCGACATCGATCAGCCTGGCGCGGGTTTGATCGGGGCCAGACATCGCCGCCTACATGTTCAACCGTATGGCGACGGAGCGTCCATGCGCGTCAAGACCCTCCGCCTTGGCCAGCGCAATCGCCGCCGGCGCCAAGATACGCAACTGCTCCGGTCCAAGCTTGAGGATCGACGTGCGCTTGACGAAATCGAGCACGGACAGGCCGGACGAGAAACGCGCCGAGCGCGCCGTCGGCAGCACATGGTTAGAGCCGCCGACATAGTCGCCGATGGCTTCCGGCGTGTGGCGGCCGAGAAAGACCGCACCGGCATTGCGCATCCGCGACAGGAAGCCCTCGGCGTCGTCGATGGCCAGTTCGACATGTTCGGCGGCGATGCGATCGACCAGCGGCAGCGCGGCGTCGATGGTCGACACCTGGATCACGGCACCAAAATCGCGCCAGCTCGCCGCTGCCGTTTCAGCGCGTGGCAGGCTCTGCAACTGGCGCTCGACCGCCTGTTCGACCGCGATGCCGAAAGCCGGATCGTCGGTGACCAGGATCGACTGCGCCGAAGCGTCGTGTTCTGCCTGGGCCAGCAGGTCGGCAGCGATCCAGTTCGGATCGTTGCTGCCGTCGGCCACGACAAGCACTTCCGATGGCCCGGCGATCATGTCGATGCCGACGGTGCCGAAAACCTGGCGCTTGGCTGCC
>NZ_RZRA01001138.1:0-1533 GCF_003998945.1 Mesorhizobium sp. M7A.F.Ca.CA.003.01.2.1
CTTCCATGTAGGGCACGGTGTGCGCGCCGCACTGGTCGCCGATCAGCAGGGAATCGCAGTTGGTGAAGTTGCGGGCGTTGGTCGCCTTGCGGTGCGCCGAGACCTGGCCGCGATAGGTGTTCTGCGAGAAGCCGGCGGCGATGCCTTTGGAGATGATGCGGCTCGACGTGTTCTTGCCGAGGTGGATCATCTTGGTGCCGCTGTCGACCTGCTGATAACCGTTCGAGACAGCGATCGAATAGAACTCGCCCGAGGAATCGTCGCCGCGCAGGATGCAGCTCGGATATTTCCAGGTGATCGCCGAGCCGGTCTCGACCTGCGTCCACGAGATCTTCGAGCGATCGCCACGGCAGTCGCCGCGCTTGGTGACGAAATTGTAGATGCCACCCTTGCCCTCGGCGTCTCCGGGATACCAGTTCTGCACCGTCGAATATTTGATCTCGGCATCGTCGAGCGCCACCAGTTCGACGACGGCGGCATGCAGCTGGTTCTCATCGCGCTGCGGCGCCGTGCAGCCTTCGAGATAGGAGACGTAAGCCCCCTCCTCGGCGATGATCAGCGTGCGCTCGAACTGGCCGGTGTTCTTCTCGTTCATGCGGAAATAGGTCGACAGCTCCATCGGGCAGCGCACGCCCTTGGGCACGAAGACGAACGAGCCGTCGGTGAACACGGCCGAATTCAGCGTGGCGTAATAATTGTCGGAGGTCGGCACAACCGAGCCGAGATACTTCTTCACCAGTTCGGGATGCTCGCGGATGGCTTCCGAGATCGAGCAGAAGATGACGCCGGCCTGCGCCAGCTCCTTCTTGAAGGTGGTGACGACGGAAACGGAATCGAACACGGCGTCGACGGCGACGCGGCCCGATTTGTAGACATTGTCGCTGACTTCCTCGAGTTCCGAGGCGTCGGTCTTCTGCACGCCGGCGAGGATTTCCTGCTCGCGCAGCGGAATACCGAGCTTCTCGTAGACCTTCAAGAGTTCGGGATCGACATCGCTGAGCGAGGTCGGGCCGGGCGTGCTCTTGGGCGCCGCGTAGAAGTAGATGTCCTGGAAATCGATCTTGGGATAGTGGACGCGCGCCCAGGTCGGCTCGTCAAGCGTCAGCCAACGGCGATAGGCTTCCAGACGCCATTCCAGCATCCAGGACGGTTCGTCCTTCTTGGCCGAAATGAAACGGATAATGTCTTCGCTGAGGCCTTTGGGGGCCTTATCCATCGCGATTTCGGTCTGGAATCCATATTTATATTGGTCGACGTCGATCTTTCGGACCCGATCGATCGTGTCCTGCACAGCAGGCATATGCGTTCTCCATCCACGCCGGGGTCAAGGCCCGACAGTTTTCAAACTATGGCACCGCCAAAACGAACCCCAAAAAGGCGCTTGCGGCAGCGTAAGTTTCATATAGTGCGCTTCGACCGGAAATTCACCCGGCCAGCATGAAACGCACGGCTCTACCAGGCCGAATGGCCCAAATCATTTTCGTCAAGCATCGGATTTTCCCGAAAATCGCTACGCGCTTTTCGGTCCGATGC
>NZ_RZRA01001139.1:0-1533 GCF_003998945.1 Mesorhizobium sp. M7A.F.Ca.CA.003.01.2.1
ATGCCGGGCGAGCCGCCGCAATGGCCGGTGAGGAAATGCAGGAACTGACGCGTGTCGCGCTCATAGGCTTCCACCGTCTCGGGCGACAGCCGACGTTCTCGCGCCAGCATCTTCAGCCAGCTTTCGCGCGCCGCCTGGAGATCGGGTTTGGCCGGGATGAGGAATTCCTGCATGGCGGCATTTTCGGATATTCGGGTTAGGAAGCGGTGAATAGCCCGTCATTGAAATGACAGCCGCGTGGGGCTAGAGCAGGCCAAAGGATATTTCGCCATGAGCAAGCTCCAGAATCCTGTCCAGATGGCCGTGATCGGCGCCGCCCATGGCATCAAGGGCGAATTGCGGGTGAAGACCTTCACCGGCGAGCCGCTGGCGCTGGCCGACTACGGGCCGCTCTACGCCAGGGACGGGCGCGCCTTCCAGATCGTCGACATCAGGCCCGCCAACACCGTCGTCGTGGTCCGTTTCAAGGGCATTGCCGACCGCAATGCGGCCGAGGCGCTGGCCGGCACGGAGCTGTTCGTCGACCGTTCGATGCTGCCGGACGATGGCGAGGAAGACGAATTCTACCATGCCGACCTCGTCGGCCTCGAAGTCCGCGACGACACGGGTGCCGTGCTTGGCAAGGTGGTCGCGGTGCACAATTTCGGCGGCGGCGACATTCTCGACGTGACGCTGGGCGGGCGCAAGGGCGTGCTGATCCCGTTCACACAGGCTGCCGTACCGCAAGTGTCGATCGCCGAGGGTTTTGTTCGTGTCGATCCGGCGGCAGCCGGGCTGGTCGATGACGAGGATGGCGGTGGTCCGCGTGAGGAAGACTTCGATCCGAAGGGCAGGCCGCGCGGACCGAGCGATGCCGGGGGCAACCGGTGAGTTTTTCCGCTTCGGTGCTGACGCTTTACCCCGAGATGTTTCCCGGCGCGCTCGGCCTGTCGTTGGCCGGCCGGGCGCTCGAGGCCGGGACGTGGTCGCTGGAGACGATCCAGATCCGCGACTTCGCCACCGACCGCCATCGCACCGTCGACGACACGCCCGCCGGCGGCGGCGCCGGCATGGTGATGCGCGCCGACGTGCTGGCGAAAGCCATCGACCATGCTTCGCCGGAAGGCGATGCGCGGCCCCGGCTGCTGATGAGCCCGCGCGGCAAGCCGCTGACCCAGGCGCGTGTGCGCGAGCTGGCCGCTGGGCCGGGCGCCGTCATCCTGTGCGGCCGCTTCGAAGGCGTCGACCAGCGGGTGATCGACGCGCGGGGATTGGAGGAAGTCTCGATCGGCGATTTCATTCTCTCGGGTGGTGAGCCGGCCGCCCTTGTGCTGCTCGACGCGGCGGTGCGGCTGCTGCCCGGGGTCATGGGCAACGCGATGTCGGGCGAGGAAGAGAGTTTTGAAAACGGCCTGCTCGAACATCCGCACTATACGCGGCCGCAGGAGTTCGAAGGCCGTGACATTCCCGAGGTCCTGATTTCCGGCAATCACAAGAAGATCGCCGCCTGGCGGCGGGCGGAGTCAGAAAGACTGACAGCCGAGAGGCGTCCGG
>NZ_RZRA01000113.1:0-8664 GCF_003998945.1 Mesorhizobium sp. M7A.F.Ca.CA.003.01.2.1
GACGAACACCTGCACGATCGGCGTCGTCCGCATCTCGTTGCGGCAGACGACATAGAAATCGTCGACCGCCGGCACCGACAGGCTGAACGGCGCGACCAGCATGCCCCTGGCCAGCAGCGCGCTTGCCGTCACCGAGTCGCCCAGCGCCACGCCGTGGCCGTGCACCGCCGCCTCGGTCGCCATACGGGCATCGCCGAGGTGATGGCGGCGGCCCCGCTCCAGGTCCAGCGCATCGGCGGCAGCCAGCCAGGTGTGCCACTCGCGGCCGTCATCGCCATGCAGGAAGACATGATCGGCGAGATCCCTGACGCTGCGGATCGGCCGGTTGTTGATCAAGGTCGGGCTGACCACGGGAAACAGTTCGAGGCCCGACCATTTGCGCATCCAGCAATCGGTCCAGCTGCCGTCGCCATAATGCACGCAGACATCGATATTGGGCGCCCGCAAATCCTTGGGATCGTTGGAAGGAATAAGCGTCAGCCTTATGTCGGGATATTGCGCCATGAAACTGCCGAGCCGCGGTGTCATCCACAGCAACAGTAGCGCCGGCACGCAGGAGACCGAAAGTGTGCCGCTGCTCGCCGGCCTTGTCATGCGCTGGGTGGCGGCGGCGATGCCGTCGAACGCGGTCGACACCGCCGGCAGAAGCTCCGCGCCATGCGGTGTCAGCTTGACCCGCTGGCCGACCCGCTCGAACAGCTTGACACCGAGCGACTGCTCGAGCGCCTTGATCTGGTGGCTGACGGCGCCATGAGTGACGTTCAGCTCAGTCGCCGCCTTGGTCAGTGAACCATGGCGAGCCGTTGCCTCGAAGGCGCGCAGCGGATTGAGCGGTGGCAGGCGCTTGGTCATGGTACCACTTTGTTGTGAGATTTTCTCACAGAAAACACCCTAACAATATCAATTGATTTTTCAATGCCACTGCCAGACACTTGAGTTTAGAACAGCATCAAGACATGAAATCTGCAGGCAGCCAGCGGGACAGCGGCCCGGCCGGATGACGGTCGGTTCGCAGGCGTCACCCGCGCCGGCACTGCATCAGCCCAGGAGGAGCGGACATGGGATACGATCGCGGCAAGCTCGATGCGTTGCGTCGCAAATATGGTGAAAGCCATGGCGGCGAGATGTTCGACCCGAAATTCCGCAAGGTCGCCGACAAGATCTTCTCCAAGAGCGGCACGCGGCTGGCGCCCTATTCAGGCATCCCGACCTTTCTTGCCGCGCCCTACCGCGAAATATCGGCCGACAATCCGGATTTCGGCGATTTGCAGGTGGCGATGATCGGCGTGCCGATGGATCTCGGCGTCACCAACCGCCCGGGCTCGCGCTTCGGGCCAAGGGCGTTGCGCGCCATCGAGCGCATCGGGCCCTACAATCACGTGCTGGAATGCGCGCCGACGCATGAGCTCAGGGTCGCCGACATTGGTGACACGCCGTTCCGCAGCCGCTACCGGCTTGAGACCAGCCATGAGGATATCGAGCGCCGCACCAACCAGATCGTCGATGCCGGGGTCATTCCGCTGTCGATCGGCGGCGACCATTCGATCAGCCATCCAATTCTGAAGGCCGTCGGCAAGAAGGCCCCGGTGGGGTTGATCCATATCGACGCCCACTGCGACACCAGTGGCCTGTTCGACATGACCAAGTTCCACCATGGCGGCCCGTTCCGCAACGCGGTGCTTGACGGCGTGCTCGACCCGACGCGCACGATCCAGATCGGCATCCGCGGCTCGGCCGAATATCTGTGGGAGTTCACCTACGAGTCCGGCATGACCGTGGTGCATGCCGAGGAGGTGACCGGCCTCGGCATTCCGGCGATCATCGAGAAGGCGCGCAAGATCGTCGGCGACGGCCCGACCTATGTCTCCTTCGACATCGACAGCGTCGATCCGGCCTTCGCGCCGGGCACCGGCACGCCGGAAGTCGGCGGTCTGACGACGCGCGAAGTGCTCGAACTGCTGCGCGGCCTCAAAGGTCTTAACATCGTCGGCGGCGACGTCGTCGAGGTGGCGCCGCAATACGACTCGACCACCAACACGGCGCATGCCGCCGCACAGGTGCTGTTCGAGATACTGAGCCTGATGGTGTTCAGCCCGGCGATAACAGGCAAGGGCGCCTGACGTCTAGAAAAGCAAAGGCAGCCGCCGCGCTGGAGCCGGCGGCCGACCCGAACAAACAAAGCTTCCAGACAGGGGAATGACAATGACAATCCGTAAGACATTTGCCTCCATCGCCGCCGTGCTGATGCTCGGCACGGCCGGTTTCGGCCTCGCAGTTCAGGCCGCTAGCGCCGATGCGCTGGCGGACATCACCAAGGCCGGCACCATCAATGTCGGCGTCTTCGCCGACTTTCCGCCCTTCTCCTCGGCCAGCGCCGACATGAGCCTCAAGGGCTATGACATGGATGTCGCGCAATACATCGCCGATACGCTCAAGGTGAAGCTCAATCCCATCGCCGTCACCGGCCAGAACCGCATCCCGTATCTGAACGATCATCGCGTCGACCTGCTGATGAGCGTCGGCTATTCGAAGGAACGCGAGCAGGTCATCGACTTCGCCGCTGCCTACGCGCCCTACTACATCGCCGTGATCGGTCCGGCAGCGCTTGCCGTCAAAGGCAAGGAAGACCTCGCCGACAAGTCGATCGCCGTCAATCGCGGCACGCTGGAAGACACCTCGCTCACCGAGGCAGCACCGGCATCGGCCGACATCAAGCGCTTCGACAACTACAATTCGGTGATCCAGGCCTTCATCTCCGGCCAGACGCAGCTGATGGTCGTCGGCAACGATGTCGGCGCGCAGGTGCTGGCCAAGCAGGACGCACTGAAGCCGGAGCAGAAGTTCCAGCTTCTGACCTCGCCCTCGCATATCGGCCTCAACAAGAACGAAGACGGCCTGAAGAAGGCCGTGAACGATGCGGTCGCCAAGATGCTGGCCGACGGCAAGCTGGACGAAAGCTCGAAAGCCTGGCTGAAGACGCCGCTCAATCCCGACAATCTCAAGGATTGAGTTTCCGTGGCCTTTGGCTGGCTCCCGGGTGCCCTGGGCGACATCGCGCATGGCGCGGCCACGACGATCCTGCTGATCGCCGTGACCACGCTGGCCGGAACGCTGCTCAGCATCCTGGGTGCCGCGGGGCGGCGAAACGGCCCGGTGCTGCTCAAGCGGGCAATCGCCTGCTATGTCGAGGTGATGCGCAACACGCCGTTCCTGGTGCAGTTGTTCTTCATCTTCTTTGGGCTGCCCAGCCTGGGCGTCCGGCTCGACCCGCTCCTGGCCGCCATGCTGGCGATGACGCTCAACATGGCGGCCTACACCATCGAGATCGTCGGCGCCGGGCTTGACGCCGTGCCCGGCGGGCAGACGGAAGCAGCGCTGGCCCTTGGGCTGCGGCCACGCCAGGTGTTCGTCAAGATCGTGCTGCCGCAGGCGCTCAAGATCATCTACCCCGCGCTCACCAGCCAGATCGTCATCATGATGCTGGAGTCCGCCGTCGTGTCGCAGATCGCCGTGCGTGAGCTGACCTACGAGGCCGACATGCTGCAGGCACGCACCTTCCGCTCCTTCGAGACCTATTTCGTCGTGACGCTGGTCTATCTCGCTCTGTCGATGGCCTTGCGCCGGCTGCTGGTGTCAGGCGGGCGCCGCGCGCTCGGAGCCGGTGTGTCATGATCGAGTTCACCTTCTGGGACATCGTGCGCAACCTACTGCTCGCCGCCCGCTGGACGGTGCTGCTATCGCTGGCCGCCTTTATCGGCGGCGGCATCGTCGGCATGATCGTGCTGTTCTTCAGGATCGCTGAGAACAAATGGAGCCGGCGTGTCGCCTCCGGCTACATCGCCCTGTTCCAGGGGACGCCGCTCTTGATGCAGCTGTTCCTGATGTTCTTCGGCCTGCCGATGCTTGGTCTGCGCATCGAACCCTGGACGGCGGCGGCGCTCGGCCTCACCTTCTTCGCCAGCGCCTATCTCGCCGAAATCTGGCGCTCCGGCGTCGCGGCGCTACCCCTCGGTCAATGGGACGCCGGTGCCAGCCTCGGCCTGCACTATCTGCAGGAACTCAGGCTGATCATCCTGCCGCAGGCGTTTTCGATCACCCGCGCACCCACCGTCGGCTTCCTGGTGCAGCTGATCAAATCGACGGCGCTCACCTCGATCATCGGCTTCGAGGAGCTGGTGCGGACCTCCAACGCCATCAACAATGCGACCTTCGAACCGTTCAAGGTATACGGGCTGGTGGCGCTGATCTTCTTCGTCATGTGCTTTCCGCTGACGCAATACGCCCGCAGGCTCGAGAAACAGGCGGCTGCTCGCTGACGCGCCAAGGCAGCGCCCGATTTCAGACCGGCAACCCAAGCTGCTTGCGCAGGCTCTTGTCGAATTCGGATGCGGGGACGAAACGGCGCAGGAAACTGACCTGGCGCGCCATTTTTCCCGCCGCATAGCGTTTCTTCGGCGCGGGATCGGTCGCTGCTGCCAAAATGGTCTTGGCGACCACTTCGGGCGCATCGCCTTTTTCCATCGATTTCCGCACTGACATAGTCATCCCGGCGCGCGCGGAGTCGTAGATTTCGAGCGACCGGTCGGGGGCGGCAAGATTGTCCTCGAATGATGTGCGGGTATAGGCGGGCTCCACCAGCGAAACGCGAATGCCGAAGGGGCGCAATTCGTGATCGAGCGACTCGGAATACCCTTCGATGGCGTGTTTGGTCGACGAGTAAAGCGCGAAATAGGGAGCGGGGATGAACCCCTGTACCGAGCTCAAATTTACGATTCTGCCCTTCCCTTGGCGCCGCATTGCCGGCAGCACCGCGTTGGTCACGCGCAAGACGCCGAAGACGTTCACGTCGAACAGCGCCTTGGCCTGGGCGGTCGAGGACTCCTCCGCGCCGCCAAACAGCCCCATGCCGGCATTGTTGACAAGCACGTCGATGCGTCCGGCCGCGGCCAGAACGTCATCGACCATTGTCGCGACGGACGCGTCGTCGGTCACGTCGCAGGTCAGCATGGTCACGCCGGCGGATTGCTGTGAGGCCGTGCGACGGCTGGTTCCGAAGACGCGAAAGCCAGCGCCGAGCAAGGCGTCGGCGGTAGCGCGCCCGATGCCGGAAGATGCCCCTGTGACAAGGGCGACGCCGGGACTGGTCTTGTTCATGGAAATCATATCCTTCTTTGCGTTGGATCGGATTGGGAAAAGCATTGAGATAGGCCGGGGCAAAGGGCGTCGGTCATGACTGCGTCTGGCCACCGCTAGTTCCAGCGTCTGAACAGGGCGCTGGCATTCACGCCGCCAAAGCCGAAGCCATTGGAGATCGCGTACTCCATCTCCATGGGCCGGGGTGCGTTGGCGACGAAGTCGATTCCGTCGCCGGCCGGATCGGCCTCGCCCAGGTTGAGGGTTGGCGGGGCGACCTGATCCCTGAGCGCCAGGATTGCGAAGATCGCACCAAGCCCGCCGGCCGCTCCGAGCAGGTGTCCGGTCGCCGATTTCGTGGCACTGACAGCTATCGCGAAATCGCGCCCGAACACGCTCTTGATCGCTTCGATCTCACCCAGGTCGCCGACTGACGTGGAGGTCGCATGCGCATTGAGATGACGAACGTCGCGTGGCGAAATCCCTGCCTGGGCAATCGCGATCTGCATGGCCCGGCGCGCGCCGTCGCCGTCCTCTGGCCCGGAGGTGACGTGATGGGCATTCGCCGTCGTGCCGTAGCCGACGAGCTCAGCAATCGGTTTTGCGCCGCGCGCCAACGCGTGGCTCAACGCCTCGATGACCAGCACGCCGGCCCCTTCGCCCATGACGAAGCCGTCGCGCGATGTGTCGAAAGGGCGCGAGGCTTGGGCCGGCGCCCAATTGAAGCCGGTTGAAAGAGAACGAGCGGCGGCGAAACCGCCGAGACTGACGGTGTTGATGCACGCTTCCGTTCCGCCGCACACGGCGATGTCGGCTTCGTTGGCGCGGATCAGGCGGGCGGCGTCGCCGATCGCCTGGATGCCTGCCGCGCACGCCGTCACCGGTGCGCCGAGTGGACCTTTGAAGCCATGACGGATCGAGATGTGGCCCGCCGCGAGGTTCACCAGGAAGGACGGCACCGTAAAGGGAGACAGGCGGCGGGCGCCACGCAGGTCCACCGTGCGCACCGCCTCGGTGATGGCCGGGAACCCGCCGACACCTGAAGCGATGATCGTGGCCGTGCGCAGGCGATCCGTCTCCAAGGCAGGCTTCCATTGCGCCTGCGCAAGCGCCTCTTCCGCCGCCGCCAGCGCGAAGAGAATGAACCGGTCTACCTTGCGCTGATCCTTCGCGGACAGGACGGCATCGGCATCGAAACCAGCCTCGGGGTCTTCGCCCAGGGAGGGAACCACGCCGCCAATCTTAGCCGGCAGCTCTCCCACCACATCGTCAGGAAGCCTGCGAACGCCAGACCGGCCGGCAAGCAGGCGTGACCAGGACGCTTCGACATTGGCGGCAAGGGGCGTGACCGCACCCATGCCCGTGACGACAATCCGTTCCATCTGCTCTCCTATCCTTGCTGTGCTGGCGGCGCTGCTCGCGCCGTTCAAGTAGCGACTGCTTCGCGAACCTGATCGGCCGCCGCATCCAGAAAAGCCTGCGCAAGGTCGGGGTCGTTGACGACCCGCGACAGCACGACCGCGCCGACCATCGTCGAGAGAACGGCCATTGCCTTGTTGCCGGTCTTTTCGATGTCGCCCTCGCCAACCCAACCGCCGAGCATCTCGAGGTACGCCTTGATGCCGGCTTCGAATGACGCCTTCACCTCGGCACCTTGCCTGGCGGCATCCGAGCCGAGCGCAACGACCGGGCAGCCGTCCATCTTTTCTCCGCGATGATCCATGCTGAGGTAGAATGAGATCACCCCGTCGAACGGGTTCCCGGGATTTGCCGCGGTCGCGGCCGACCATTTGTGGGTGGCGCTTTCCATCGCCCGCCTGGACGCCAGCGCCGCCAGATCGTCCTTCGACTCGAATTGCTTGTAAAAGGCGCCCTGGGTCAGCCCGGCCCCTTTCATCAGATCCTTGAGGCCGATGCCGTCGAACCCGCGCTCCCGAAAAAGCCGGCTTGCCACATTGATCACGGTCTCACGGTTTTCCGCGGCCTGAGTGCGACTTACACGCATCGTCATCTCCTTTTTTAGATTGCATTCGTAATCTATACCCTATATAGAGGGTGAACGCAATCTAAAAAAGGACAAATGAGATGATCCGCAAAACCTTGGGCGCCTCGCTGCTGGCGGCGCTGTTTCTTGCAACCCCGGCTCTTGCCGAGGAAGCCACCATCGGGCGCCCGATCGAAGGCGGTAGCCTGCACCAGGCACACCTGGACATGGTGGTCTACTACGTTCCGGACGGCGACCTGCTTGAGGTCACCGCCACTTTCGCACCGAAGACCGGGGGTGATCCGCTGCGGGTTGTCATGGGCCTCGCCAACAGTGACTCCGTGGCGTTTTCCATACCTGGCCACCCGGGCTCGCTCTACGCGTTCTCAAGGTCCGGTGAGGAAGTGACGGTCTCGACCGAGACGGACACATCCCTGCGAGCCGACGCGACAATGCCCTGACCTGACGCGCAGACCGCGGCCGAGCGATGCTGGCCGGGGTCTCGCGTCGGAACGGCGCGCCACCGATAAGTTTGGAGAGAGGTCACATGCTTTACAGCTATTTTGTCGAGAAATCGATCCGGCAGAGCTTCGACGACGTCAACAACCATCGCTGGGATGCGGCGGTGAAGGCCATCGCGCCGCATGTCCATCACCGGGTTGGTGGCGCACACGCGCTTGGTGGCGAGCGCCACGACAAGCAGGCCCTGCGCCGGTGGTTCGAGCGCCTCGGCCGTGTTCTGCCCACTCTCCATCTCACGGTCAACCACGTGTGGGTGAAGGGCTGGCCGTGGCATACCACCGTGTTTGCCCAGTGGGATGGCACCGCTACCCTGCTCAACGGCGATACGTCCTACGTCAACCGTGGTCTCCACGTGTTCACGCTGCGGTGGGGCAGGGTTCATGCGCTCGAGGAATTCTACGATTCACAGGCGGCGGCGCGCGCTCTCGCCGCCCAGGCCGCAGCCGGCCTCGAAGAAGCTGTCGCCGAACAGACAACAAGCTAGCACAAGCGCGGTCCGAGGACGCCCAAGGTCTACGGGCCGGTGGCGCCGATCGTCTTCGTCTCGTGCCTTGCGCCCACGCACTATGCGCGCAGGCTCGAGAAGCGAGCGCTGGCGCGCTGGACTGCAGGCCCTGCATCGATGCCGGTGCTGTCGCGGCAACGGTCGAGCCGAGGCAGGCATACAGCTTTCCTCTTGGGAATAGGACTTGACATCTTGCCGTTCGAATTGTCCATTTGAAGCTTGACCGGGCCGAACGGGGCGGCGAGGGACAGGGGCAAACCGGCGGGTGGATAGACAGTCGAGTCGAGTGCTGTTGAGGACGGTCGGGCTGACAAAAGCCTTTCGAGGGCTGGTTGCCCTGCGTGATCATTCCATCGAGCTCCACGAACGTGAAATCATTGGGGTAATCGGGCCGAATGGCTCGGGCAAGAGCACGCTTTTCAACCTGATCACCGGCTTCTCCCAGCCGAATTCCGGTAGCATCGAGATGGAGGGCCGGTCGATCGTCGGCCTGCGCACATCGCAGATCGTCGCGATGGGC
>NZ_RZRA01001140.1:0-1531 GCF_003998945.1 Mesorhizobium sp. M7A.F.Ca.CA.003.01.2.1
CGCGCGGCCTTGCTTTCGGCCGCGATTTCCTGGCCGCGCCTGTCGGCTTCCTTGCGCTGGCCGCGCAGCATCGCAATGTCACTGGCGAGTTTCTGCATTTCGGACTCTCGCGCCACGAGCTCGATCTGCCGGCTGCTCGAGGAAAAACTGGCGTCGTCATACATGCGCTCCAGCTTTTCCAGCTCAAGGGCGCGCTTTTCCAGCTTGCGTTCGGTTTCCTTCAGACGCTCCGAAAGCTGCTGCAACTCGCCCTCTCGCTGACGCAGCGCTTCGTTCTTCGCGCCCAGCTCGGTCAGCACCTGGTTCTTGTCAGTCCGCTCGACCGCCAGGCCCTTCATGGCCTCGCGACCGCGATTGATCTCGACCAGTTGTTCGGCCGCCTTCTCACGCAACGCCTTGACGCTGATTTCCAGGCGGCGCGTCGTCATGGCGTATTCGGCGCGGATGCGATCCTTGTCCGCCTGGATCTCGGTCTGCGTCAGAGGGATCGAGGATTCGATGCGTTTGCGTGTAAGCGCGACCGCACGACGCCATATGGCCGGAGCCACCATGAGCGCCAGAAAGCCAGCGCAGAGAAAGCCGAGGACGAAGAACAGGACCGACTGGACCAAGTGACTACCCGTTGTGGCCGGCAAGCATCAAAAGCGCATAGATCGCTTTGACTGTGCCACGTTGACATGGCGGAAATCCAGCGTTGCGGCAAGGGTTTGCCGCAACGGTACGAGTTTAATGCATGTCGACCCAAAAGCGGTCCCGGTTTTGGACAACGACAGCCAAGGACTTCAGCCTAGAACGGATTCCACGTGGCCCGCTCGGTAAGCTTCAGATAGCCGAGATTGACGCCGAGCCGAGCACCGACGCCGGTGCGGATCGGCACCAGGAGAACATTGTTGTTCTTCAGCACGTTGAAGCCGACGCCCGCCACCACATAGGCTGAACCGGCAACGCCGCCATAGCGGTTGTAGAGGCTGCCCACATCATCGAGATTGTAGACCAGCATCATCACCCGCGACCCCTCGCCGCCGAAATCCCAGCCGAGCGACGGGCCTTGCCAGAACACTTTGTGGTCGCCGGCATTCTTGGTGTAGAGCGTGCCTTCGCCATAGGTCAGGCCACCGATCAGCGCACCAGAACCCTCTTCGCCCAGCAGATAGCCGTTGGGCAGGCCGTAGGAGGCAAAAATCTTCTCGATCACCGTGGCGAGTCCGCCCGATGTGGCGCCAAAAAATTTGTGACCGGAATCGACAATCTCCTGAGCGGTGTATTCCTGGGCCCGCAGGGCTGAAGTCGAGAAGACGAGAACGCCCAGGAGCGTGACCGCCATTGAGAAGACACGGAGAAAGCTCCGGTCGTAGTATCGGGAAAACATGCTTCCAATCTCCGTCAGGGAGCACCTTCGCCGACGCCTCGCACCCCGTACGGCTCTTTTAGCCGGCCGTTAAGGGTAACTGTTAGGGGCAAATTATGCCGTAATCCTTTTTCAACCATTAAGCTCCCACATGAACATGGCGGTTCGAAGGCTGTTTGGGGT
>NZ_RZRA01001141.1:0-1527 GCF_003998945.1 Mesorhizobium sp. M7A.F.Ca.CA.003.01.2.1
CATAGATGCCGGGCAGCGCGCGAAAATCGAGATCGACGGACAGGAAGGCGCCGGCGACGAACTCGGCCGCCGAAATAAAGCCCGGCGTGTGGTCGTTTTCCTCGAGATCATTGTCGATGGTTTTTGGCGCATGAACAAAGGCAATTGAGCCGCCGGCGGCGTCGGTCAGGATCTGCTGGGTACCCGACGTGTCGTTGCCGCCGATATAGATGAAGGCGTCGGCGCCGGCCTTCTTCAGGCCGTTGAGGATGACATCGCAATAGGCGGCGTCGGGCTTGTCGCGCGTCGAGCCGAGGGCGGCGCTCGGCGTGCCGGCAATCAGCCGCAGGCGGTCTTCCGGAATGGCGGAAAGGTCGACATAATTGCCGTCACGGATGCCGCGCACGCCATGGATCGAGCCCAGCACCTTGGCACCGGGATGCCGCTTGCGGATCTCCAGCGTCGCCCCGACAACCGTCTGGTTGATGACGGCGGTTGGGCCGCCGCCCTGCGCGATGACAAACGTTCCAGCCATGCTTGATTTCTCCCGGCGCGATGGTTTTCAAGGCACCTTGGCCTGTCTTGTCGCATCGCGCAACGGGAGTTTCGAGCGGCGCCAACACGCCGCATAAGCGTCAGACGACGACGACCGGATTTTTCTTGGAGACGCGGCTGTAGAGGTCGATGATGTCCTGGTTGATCAGGCGCACGCAGCCCGACGACATCGCTTGCCCGATGCTCCACCATTCGGGCGAACCGTGGATGCGATAGCCGGTGTCCTTGCCGTCCTGGTAGATGTAGAGGGCACGCGCGCCGAGCGGATTGGTGAGGCCGCCGGGCTGTCCGGCCTGCCATTTCACCAGTTCAGGCTTGCGGGCGATCATCTCCGGCGGCGGCGTCCAGGTCGGCCATTCCCTGCCGTACTGGATGTTGGCGCGGCCGGACCAGCGGAAACCGTCCTTGCCGATGCCGACGCCATAACGGATGGCATCGCCGCCCGGCTGGACCAAATAGAGCATGCGCTCCTTGAGATGGACGACGATGGTGCCGGGCGCCTCGCCTGTCGTGTCGACGACGATCTGGCGGCGGAATTCCGGCTTGACCTTCAGATATGGCACTTCCGGAACGTTGAAGCCGCCGTCGGTCAGCCCGGCATACATGACCCCGGGACTGGTGACGTTCTTGTCGACGCTGATGCTTGGCCGGATCGGCCGCACGGAACCCGTGGTGACGTCGTCGAGCTCGAGCGCCGGCAGGCCGCCGCCCGAGGTCGAGCAACCGGCGGCGCTCAGCAGCGCAAGCGCCCCTGCCCCGGACAGGATGGCGCGGCGGGAAAGATGATGATCGGTTTCGATTGCGTCGCCATTTCGCGGCGGCGTCAGACCTTGCGGCAACTCACGCATATACCCAGACCCTACGCTGTCGGCGGGAAGCACGGTCCGGCCGGATAGCAGGCATTTTCCTCATTCATGGTTGATAAAGCGTGAAGACCTTGCACAGCCTGCATTTGCGCATGGCCTTGGCGATGTTCGACCTTCTTGCCTGAAC
>NZ_RZRA01001142.1:0-1524 GCF_003998945.1 Mesorhizobium sp. M7A.F.Ca.CA.003.01.2.1
GAGCCCCACCACCCCACCCCTCACACCTTGACCAATTGCTCCACGCGGTCCTTCTCGCCAAAAATCCTGAGATACCGCTCGATCTCTTTCACATCGCCGGTCGCCTTGGCCGGATTGTCCGACAGCTTGACCGCTGGCCTGCCATTGGCCTCGGTGACCTTGCAAACCAGCGATATGGCGTCGAGGCTGTTGGTTTCCGTCGGCGCGCAGCCTTCGAAATCATTGGTCAGATTGGT
Source organism: Mesorhizobium sp. M7A.F.Ca.CA.003.01.2.1 (assembly GCF_003998945.1). Taxonomy (NCBI): domain Bacteria; kingdom Pseudomonadati; phylum Pseudomonadota; class Alphaproteobacteria; order Hyphomicrobiales; family Phyllobacteriaceae; genus Mesorhizobium; species Mesorhizobium sp. M7A.F.Ca.CA.003.01.2.1. The sequence continues at coordinate 237 of NZ_RZRA01001142.1, forward strand.
GCCCCAGCCGAACGACATGCGCACCTTGCCCTTGAAGTGGCGATAGGTCTCCTCGATGGTCTCGACCTCGAGCCCGTCGGAGAAGATCAGCAGTTTCTGCTTGGGGTCCTTGCCCTTGTCGCGCCACCAGGACAGGATTTTTTCGCCGCCTTCGATCGGCGGCGCGCTGTCGGGGCGAAAGCCCGTCCAGTCGGCCACCCAGTCCGGCGCATCGCGCAGGAACGATGCTGTGCCGAAGGCGTCGGGCAGCACGATCAGCAGATTGCCGCCATAGTAGCGCTGCCAGTCCTGCAGCACCTTGTAAGGCGACTGTCTCAGCTCTTTTTCCGAGTCGGCAAGCGCGGCAAACACCATCGGCAGCTCATGTGCGTTGGTGCCGAGCGCTTCGAGGTCGTTGTCCATGGCCAAAAGCACGTTGGAGGTGCCGGTGAACGCCTCGCCGATGCCTTCCTTCAACGCCTCGACACACCAGCGCTGCCATAGGAAGGAATGGCGCCGGCGCGTGCCGAAATCCGAGATGCGGATGCCGGGCAGCGCCTTCAGCCGCTCGGTCTTGGCCCACATCTTGGATTTGGCGCGGGCATAGAGCACGTCGAGCGCGAAAGGCCCGAACGCCCGCATCGCCGCGCGAGATCGGAGTTCATTGATGATGGCGAGCGCCGGGATTTCCCACAGCGTGGTGTACATCCACGGCCCGCTGAAGGTCAGTTCATACTGCCCGTCGCACTTCGACAGCTCGTATTCGGGCAGCCGGAAGCCTTCCAGCCAGGCGAGGAATTCCGGTTCGAAGATCTGCTTGCGGCCGTAGAAATTGTTACCGCCGAGCCAGATCATCTCCTTCTTGGAGAAGCGCAAGGTGCGGGCATGGTCGAGTTGTTCGCGCAATTCGCCCTCGTCGATCTCGTCGGCAAGGCGCACCGAGGTCGTGCGGTTGATCAGCGAGAAGGTTGCGTCGACCTTGGGATACATGCCCCAGATCATCTGCAGCATCAAAAGCTTGTAGAAATCCGTGTCGAGCAAGCTGCGCACGATCGGGTCGAGCTTCCAGGTGTGGTTGTAGACGCGCCGCGCAATATCGGTCTTAGCCATGTTTCAACACCGCCTTCGCTGCCTGCCATCCACAATTGCGACAGGCCTCATAGCATCGAATCGGCCGCAACGCTGCCCGCTTTCAGGCTGGCCCGACAAAAAGAGCTGCCTGCATGCGGCGGCGCGCAGCCCGGCATCAGCTTGCGGATTTGCCGCCCATCACCCTGAGCGCCGGACGCTTGCGGCGGCTGACGATGCC
>NZ_RZRA01001143.1:0-1524 GCF_003998945.1 Mesorhizobium sp. M7A.F.Ca.CA.003.01.2.1
CTTCAGGCCAGAGGAGCTTTCAACGTCGCCGCCGCCGGGCGACAGCAAAACCAACTCATAGCTGTCCGGGCGGCAGCGCTCCGCAATCTCGAAGACGGTTGTCGGCCCGGCCGCATCCAGAAGCTGGAAACCGGGGTGAACGACGACGGCAACGTGCCTGCGCATGGCAGTATTCGCCCGATTTATGTCATTTCGGACGAAACCTAACGCCGGTAGCCTCGTCGTCAAGCCATCTGGAGACCGGCAAAAGTCCTGGACGAAACGCTGCGCGCCATCGCTGCCCGCCATGGTGCCCGCACGGCAGACCTCGTCGCCATGCAACTCGAATATCCCCGGCCACGCGCATCGCCGTGACGTCGCGAAGTCGACGGGCATCTGGCCGGCTCGGGGGGACTTTTCACGGCAAGGGAGTGACTGATGAAAGCATTGATCGCCGGGGCCGGTATCGGCGGCCTCACCACTGCTCTGTTCCTGCATGAGGCAGGCATCGAGGTCGAACTTTTCGAGCGGGCCGACGACATCCGCGAACTTGGCGTCGGCATCAACATGCTGCCTCACGCTGTCAAGGCGCTGGCCGGGCTTGGGCTGATGCCGGCGCTCGACGCGGAGGGGGTGAGGACACGCGAGCTTGTCTACACCAACCGCTTCGGCCAGATCGTATGGCAGGAATTGCGGGGCATCGATGCCGGCTATGAGGTTCCGCAAATCAGCATTCATCGCGGCAGGCTGCTGGGGCTGATTCACCGGGCCGTGGTGAACAGGCTTGGCGGCGACGTCATCAGCACGGCAAGCCGTGTCGATGCCTTCGAGCAGAACGAGGGCGAGGTCGTGGCGCATTTCCGCCGGCATGACGGCTCGCGCGGCGAGGCCCATGGCGACCTGCTCATAGGCGCCGACGGGATTCATTCCGCCGTCAGGGCCGTGCTCTATCCCGAAGAAGGGCCGCCGATCTGGAACGGCACGATGCTGTGGCGCGGCGCCACGCCGTGGCCGGTCTGGCGCGACGGGCGCACCATGGCGGTTGCCGGCGGCAATTTCGCCAAGTTCGTCTATTATCCGATCGAGCCGGATCGCGAAGAGACCAGGCTGACGAACTGGGCGGTGATGGCCAATACCGGCGATAGCGGCACATCACCGCTGCGTCCCGGCGACTGGAGCCGCCCGGGCGTGATCGACGATGTGCTGCCCTTCGTGCGTGACCGGTTTCAGCTTGATTTTGTCGACCCCGCCTCGATCATCCAGGCAACGGATGGCTTCTACGAATATCCGAACTGCGACCGCGACCCGCTGCCACGATGGTCGTTCGGGCGGGTGACGCTGCTCGGCGATGCGGCGCATCCCATGTACCCGGTGGGGTCGAACGGAGCCAGCCAGGCAATACTCGACGCTGGTTGCCTTGCGATGCATCTGGCCGCAGGACCGACCGTCGAAGCCGCGCTAACACGGTATGACGGGGAGCGGCGGCCGGCCACATCGGCCATCGTGCTGGCCAATCGGCAAGGCGGGCCGGAAGCGGTCATAGAC
>NZ_RZRA01001144.1:0-1517 GCF_003998945.1 Mesorhizobium sp. M7A.F.Ca.CA.003.01.2.1
GCGGTGTCGTAGAAATAGCTGCAGCGCGTGCGCTGCAACAGATTGCCGCCGACGGTGGCGGCGTTGCGAAGCTGCGCCGAAGCGCCCGACAGCAGCGCCTCGGCCACCGCCGGATAGGATTTGGCGAACGCCGGATGGTAGGCAAGGTCGGCGTTACGCACCAGCGCACCGATGCGCAGGCCACCATCGTCCAGCCGTTCGATGCGGTTGAGTTCCGGCAGCCGGGAGATGTCGACGATACGCTCGGGACTGGTGATGCCGCCTTTCATCAGGTCGAGCAGATTGGTGCCGCCGGCGAGATAGGCCGAGCCCGGCTCGGCTGCCGCGGCGATGGCGTCGGGAATGGTGGCGGGCCTGATGTAATCGAAGTCTCTCATGCCGCGGTCCTCCGGTCGGCTTTGACAAGCTGTTGCTGGGCTTCCAGGACGGCCTCGACGATGCCGCCATAGGCCGCGCAGCGGCATATGTTGCCGCTCAGCCCCTCGCGGATGCGTTCGGGATCGTCGCCGGCCTGTCCCTCGGCGATCAGGCCGAGCGTGCTCATGATCTGGCCGGGTGTGCAGAACCCGCACTGGAAGCCGTCATGGGCGATGAAGGCGGCCTGCACCGGATGCAGTTCCTCGCCGTTGGCGACGCCTTCGATGGTCAAGACCTGGGCGCCGTCATGGCTGACCGCCAGCGCCAGGCATGAGTTGATGCGCTTGCCGTCGACCAGCACCGTGCAGGCGCCGCATTGGCCGCGGTCGCAGCCCTTCTTGGTGCCGGTGAGATCGAGCCGCTCGCGCAGCAGGTCGAGCAGGGTTACGCGTGGATCGACCTCCAGTTGGTGTCGGTGGCCATTGATGGTGAGGGTAATGGGAAGGCTGGTCATGGGCGTCTGGCTCCAGTTGCTTGACGCGGATGGGATTGAACTGGTGCCTTGCCGCAGAAGGGCAAGGTAACTGTTCGGTCAGGTCTTGACGGCGAAAGCGGAGATGGCGGATCTCCCGCGAGGCAGGCGGGCAGGGGAGATGTCGGCTTGCGTGTTCGAAAGACGTGACATACCGGTTCTCCTGATTATATGATAAAGGTGCTCCACTAAAACGGAGGCGCCTCCGTTTATTACGTGGTGGCTGACCCTGCCGGATTCAAGCCCCCTGACACGATGTGGAGAAAAAATTGGCCAGCGAGCCGTCCGCCATTGCTGAACAGAAGGCCGAGGCCGTAGACGCAAAGCCGCTGCGCGCCGATGCGCGGCGCAACCGCGACCGGCTGGTCGAGGTGGCGGTGTCAGTCTTTGCCGAGCGCGGCATCGATGGCTCGCTGGAGGAGATCGCGCGCCGCGCCGGCGTCGGCATCGGCACGCTCTACCGGCATTTCCCGACGCGCGAGCATCTGGTCGAGGTGGTCTATCGTCGTGAGGTGGAGGCGCTGTGCGCGGCCGCCGGCGAGCTTGCCCAAAAACATCCGTCCGATGTCGCGCTGGAACAGTGGATGCAGCGCTTCGTCGACTACATCGCCACCAAGCGCTGCCTGGC
>NZ_RZRA01001145.1:0-1516 GCF_003998945.1 Mesorhizobium sp. M7A.F.Ca.CA.003.01.2.1
GCCGCAGCGCGCGCTCGATGCCGTCAAGGAACTGGTGATCGGCTGGCTGCGCTAACGCATGTCGCTCAAAACCAGCCATGGTTTTGGGGAACGGCATGCATAAGGGCAAAAAATCGACGGCATGGACGTTTGGCCCAACGCGGACTATCTAGAGCGCTACAATCCCATTCAGCCATGGACAAGAAGGCCTCTCGGTTGGCACGCGGTTTTTTCATCACCTTCGAAGGCGGCGAGGGGGCAGGCAAGTCGACGCAGATCGAGCGGCTGGCCAGGAAGATGCGCGCCAAGAAATACGACGTGCTGCTTACCCGCGAACCCGGCGGCTCGCCGGGCGCCGAAGCGGTCAGGCATGTGCTGCTGTCGGGCGCAGCCGAACCGTTCGGGCCGAAGATGGAAGCGCTGCTGTTCGCCGCCGCGCGGTCCGATCATGTCGAGCAGGTGATCCGGCCGGCGGTCGAGCGTGGCTCCATCGTGCTTTGCGACCGCTTCCTCGATTCCTCACGCGTCTATCAGGGCGTCACCGGCGGCATCGATCCGGCGTTCATGGATGCGCTGGAACAGGTCGCCATCAACGGCATGATGCCGGACATGACGCTGATCTTCGACATCGACCCAGCGGAAGGCCTGAGGCGCGCAACGCTGCGGCGCGGCGCCGAGGCAGTCGCCGACCGTTTCGAAAAGGAGACGCTGGCGATCCACCAGGCCCGCCGCGAGGCGTTTCTGGCGATCGCCAAGGCCGAGCCGGAGCGCTGCATCGTCGTCGACGCAGCCGCCGAGCCCGACGCGGTTGAGAACGTCGTCACCGCGGCAGTGTTCGCGGCGCTGGCGGCGAGAGCGCCGGCACGCGACAGGCAGGCGACGCCGGCATGAACTTCGAGCGCATCGCACCCGAGCAGCACGACACGCTCGACGGCGTGCCGGAGCCCTCCGAAACGCCCCTTCTGGTCGGGCACGGCCAGGCTGCAGGCGTGCTCACCGCCGCCTATCGCGCCGGCAAGCTGCCGCATGCGCTGATCTTTTCCGGGCCAGTCGGCATCGGCAAGGCGACGCTCGCCTTCCACCTTGCGCATCATCTGCTGAAGCACCCGGATTTCGCGCAGGCGCCGGAAAGCCTTGCCGCTCCCGATCCGGCGTCGTCGCTGTTTCGCCAGATCGCCACCGGGGCGCATCCTTCCGTGCTGCATCTGACCCGGCCGCTGAACGACAAGACCAAGAGTTTCAAGACGGTCGTCACCGTCGATGAGATCCGCAAGGTCAGCCGCTTCCTGTCGCTGACCTCGCATGACGGCAGCTACCGGGTCGTCATCGTCGACCCCGCCGACGACATGAACACCAATGCCGCCAATGCCTTGCTGAAAAATCTTGAAGAGCCGCCGGCACGGACTCTGTTCATCCTGATTGTCCACGCGCCGGGCAGCCTGCTGCCGACGATCCGGTCGCGCTGTCAGGTGGTGAGATTGAACCCGCTCGACGCCGACGACCTGATGACGGTGCTGGAAACGACCGAGCCGGCGCG
>NZ_RZRA01001146.1:0-1512 GCF_003998945.1 Mesorhizobium sp. M7A.F.Ca.CA.003.01.2.1
GCACTGCCGTGGCCAGCATTGCCACTGTGAAGATCGTTGATGGCCGAAGTGCCGACATCCGTTCATTCCCGCGCAAAAACTCTGTCCTTTGATATAGGGCGTTTGCGCGTCGATGCCATGGCCAGCGGGTCGAGTATCACGAAATCGGGCGGTCCAATCGCTTTGTTCTGCGATTTCGGCCGCGAAACGGCAGATAGTCATCATATGATGACTATGAAACGTCGGTGGCTTTGGTCAGTGTTCCCCACGTAAATTTTTGGTTTCATCCGGCATAAGTTAATGTATTCTAATTGAGTCAGAGCTCCGCAAGTGGGAATACGGATGCCCTGTTTTAATGCATTGAACCTTATTGCACAGTGCCGGCATCCTTATTGCAATTGCATGAGCAGAGCATAGCGGTGGCGTCGGACTCAAGCAGGCATTGAGGCGCGCCCCCGTAAAATGGGGGGTAAGTGCATGGCTTTGTTCACAGAGCGCGTTGCCGTATTGTCGTGCGCATCGGCCGACGACGGTTCAGCCAGGGCATGTTCTGAGGAAGTTCTTCGTGATGCCGCGGCGACTCAGAAGGGTTTGCCCGGCCGGCCGAATCAATGTCTCGCCACTCTGCCCAAACGGATAGCTCGATTGCTTTGCGCTACGGCACTGGTGGGGCTGGTCTTTCCTTACGCTCAATCTCCGGCCCATGCGCAGCAATTGTCCATCAATACGGATGGTGCACCGGGCGACAATGGTGATGACGGAATCGGTACTGCTGACGCCGGAGATGGCCATTCGCCGGTGGCGCCGGCTACGGGAACGAATAGTGTCGGCCGCACGACCTCCGGGGAGGCCGCTTTCGTTGGCAGCGCCCGGGGTGGGCGCGGCGGCGATGGCGGCTCGGCTGTCCATGCAACAGCCGTCCCGCCTTTTGTGGAGATCAAGGGTGGTAAAGGCGGCGATGGCGCCAAGGGCGGAACCGTCGATATAACAAACAACGCATCTGGCGCCCTCGAAACATCGGGGGACAATGCTCCCGGCATATCGGGCGACGCCAGCGGTGGGGATGGTGGTAACGGCGCATGGGCATTCGCCATCGCGGTAGGCGGTAAGGGCGGCGTCGGCGGGCGGGGTGGCGATGGCGGCACGGCGACCGTGACCACTACGATCGAAAGCAATATCATCACGCACGGGGTCAATTCGAACGGCATCACCGTCAATTCCAGCGGAGGGCGCGGCGGCAATGGCGGCTTGGGCGCTGCGATCGGTGCCGGCAAGGGTGGCAATGGCGGCAATGGCGGTTTCGGCGGTGACGCGAAAGGCGATAATGCCGGCTCCATTTCCACGGACGGGGCTTTCTCGAAGGGTATGCTTGTGCGGTCGGCGGGCGGCGTTGCCGGTGATGGTGCAAGTGGTTTCGGTATCGTGGGTAACGGCGGCAATGGGGGCGTGCCGACAATCGGCGGCAATGCCGAGGGGATAAATTCCGGGACCATCACAACTCGGGGAGATTTTGCCAGCGGCATGGTCGTGCAG
>NZ_RZRA01001147.1:0-1509 GCF_003998945.1 Mesorhizobium sp. M7A.F.Ca.CA.003.01.2.1
GGATCTTCTTGTCGACCGCCGCTTCGATGACACCGAAGCGCTCGGCATAGATGACGTCGACACCGGCGTCGATCTGCGCGACCGCCGCTTCCTTGGCCTTGGGCGGATCGAAGAAAGAGCCGATGAAGGCGACCTTCTTCTTGATGTTCGGGTTGACCTCCTTGGCGCCGGCGAAGAAGGCGTTGACCAGCCGGTTCACTTCCGGAATGCCCATCGCCGCGACGGCGCCGATCGTGCCCGACTTCGACATCTTGCCGGCGATCATACCGGAGAGATAGGCGGGCTCGTGGATCCAGTTGTCGAACACGCCAAAATTCGGTTCCGCCGGCCCGGCACCGGAGCCGAACAGCCAGGCGGTCTTCGGGAACTGCTTGGCGGTGCGGCGCGATTCACGCTCGGCGGCGAAGGCATCACCCAGCACCAGCTGGTAGCCGCCTTGCGCGTATTCGCGCATGACGCGGCTGAAATCGGCGGTCTGCACCTTCTCCGACCATTTGTATTCGATGCCGAGTTCCTTCTCGGCTTTCTGCAGGGCGACATGGATCTGGTTGTCCCATGGCTCCTCGATCGGCGTGGCGAAGATCGCCGCCACCTTCAGTTTCTTGTCCTTGCCGAAGGCAGCGCCCGGCAGCATTGCCGCAGCCAGGCCAAGCGCGCCCAACTCCAGCACATTGCGTCGCGAAAGCCCTTCGCGTGCGGATTGAAATCTGTTCTTTCGGTTTTCCATTGTATTCCCCTCTGTTCGACAGCCGTGTCGAGCCGGCTGTTCTAAAAATCAGACGAGGAACTATGGAACGGGTCCGGACTTTTGTCCACGTGGTCAAATTTAACCGCACCGGATTCTCGAAGTTAGCCGGAGAGACTTGCCGATCAGACCCGTTCCAGCGCGATCGCGATGCCCTGGCCGACGCCGATGCACATGGTGGCAAGCGCATACCGGCCGCCGCGCTCGCGAAGCTCCAGCGCCGCCGTGCCGGATATGCGGGCGCCCGACATGCCCAAGGGATGGCCGAGCGCGATGGCGCCGCCATTCGGGTTGACGTGTTCGGCGTCCTCGGCAATGCCGAGCTGGCGCAGCACGGCGATGCCTTGCGAGGCAAAGGCTTCGTTGAGCTCGATGACGTCGAACTGTTTTGGTGTCAGGCCAAGCCGCGCGCAGAGTTTTTGCGTCGCCGGCACCGGGCCGATGCCCATGATGCGCGGCGCCACGCCGGCGGCAGCCCCGCCGAGGATGCGGGCGATCGGCGTCAGCCCATACTTTTTCACCGCCGCCTCGGAGGCAACGATCAGTGCCGCCGCGCCGTCATTGACGCCGGAAGCATTGCCGGCCGTCACCGTGCCGCCCTGCCGGAACGGCGTCGGCAGCTTGGCCAGCGCCTCGACCGTTGAGCCCGCGCGGGGGTGTTCATCCTTGCTGACAATGAGCGCATCGCCCTTGCGCTGCAGGATGGTCACTGGGGTGATCTCCTTCGCCAATCTTCCATTGGCTTGTGCGGCGACGGCCTTGTT
>NZ_RZRA01001148.1:0-1507 GCF_003998945.1 Mesorhizobium sp. M7A.F.Ca.CA.003.01.2.1
CCGCTGCACCTTCTGCATCATTCCCTACGGCCGCGGCAATTCCCGCTCGGTGCCGATGGGCGCCGTGGTCGAGCAGGTCAAGCGGCTCGCCGGCAACGGCTATGCCGAGATCGTTCTGACCGGCGTCGACATGACTTCATTCGGCGCCGACCTGCCGGGCGCGCCGAAGCTCGGCAAACTGGTGAAGACCATCCTGAAACAGGTGCCCGATGTGAAGCGCCTGCGGCTGTCGTCGATCGATTCGATCGAGGCCGACGACGATTTGCTCGACGCCATCGCCACCGAGCCCCGGTTGATGCCGCATCTGCATCTGTCGCTGCAGTCGGGCGACGACATGATCCTGAAGCGGATGAAGCGAAGGCATCTGCGCGATCAGTCGATCCGCTTCTGCGAGGATGTGCGCAAGCTGCGCCCCGGTATCGTCTTTGGCGCCGACATCATCGCCGGCTTCCCGACCGAGACCGACGAAATGTTCGAGAACTCGGAGAAAATTGTCGAGGAGTGTGGCCTGACCCATCTCCACGTCTTCCCCTTCAGCCCACGCGAAGGCACGCCTGCCGCGCGCATGCCGCAGCTCCGCCGCGAGGTGGTCAAGCAGCGCGCCGCCCGGCTGCGCGCCGCCGGTGAAGTTGCCTATGTCAGGCATCTGTCGTTGCTCACCGGTACGCGTCAGTCGATCCTGATCGAGCGAGACGGCCTTGGCCGCACCGAGGGTTTTACGCTTGCCGCACTCGGCACGGGCGCACCGGGTGAGATCGTCGAGGCCGATATATCGGGCCACGATGGTACCAGGCTGATCGCGGCGCCGCTTGCCGCCCGCGCCGCCTGAGAAACGCAAAGCATGGCTGGTTTTTTCAAGAAGATATTTTCGTTCGGCAAGAAAGAGGTGGTCGAGGAACGGATCGACGAGACCGCCCCGCTACCGCCGATCAAATGGGAAGCACTCGATGCGCTGAAGCCGGCGGCCGAACAGGTCGTCCCGGAGTTCTTGAAGCGCGATGAGCCGCGGCCCGAGGCAGAAACGACGCCGACGGTCGAGCCGGAGGTAATTCCTGCGCCGGAACCGGCGCCTGTCGAGGAACCGGTGCCCGCGCCGGAGCCGACCATCCCGCCAGCACCGGAGCCGACTGTTCCCTCCGAGCCGGAACCTCTGCCGGAGCCCGCGCCGAAAGAAGAACCGGCGCCCGCGCCAGAGACTCCAGAGCCGCCGGCGCCCGAGGAAGTTCCGCTCACCCCTGCGACTCCCGAACCCACGCCCGAACGGCAGCCGCAAGAAGTCCCAGCGCCGGCGCCGGCCGAACCGGAGATCGTCCCGTCACGCCCGGAAAAGCGGCCGGAGCCGGCACCAGTCGAAGTGCCGACGCCGGCCGAGGTTCCGGCAGAAACACCAGCGCCGATCGAGGTGCCCACACCGGCGCCGTCCCCTCTTCAGCCGTCTTCAGAGGCCGGCGCCGCTCCTCATCCGCCTGCCGGCACCTTCTCCCCGTATAGCGACGGGGAGAAGGAA
>NZ_RZRA01001149.1:0-1506 GCF_003998945.1 Mesorhizobium sp. M7A.F.Ca.CA.003.01.2.1
GTCGTCACCTTCGGCATGGGCCATTTCTACATGTCGCAGTCGGACAAGGGCGGCCTCATCTATGGCGGCGACATCGACGGCTACAACAGCTACGCCCAGCGCGGCAATCTGCCTGTCGTCGACGAGGTGATGAGTGAAATGCTGGCGTTGTTTCCGGGACTCGCGCGCGTGCGCATGCTGCGCTCCTGGGGCGGTGTTTGCGATATGTCGATGGACGGCTCGCCGATCATCACCGCCGGCCCCCTGCCTGGCATGTATCTCAACTGCGGCTGGTGCTATGGCGGCTTCAAGGCGACGCCGGCTTCCGGCTGGTGCTTCGCCTGGACCATCGCCAAGGACCAGCCGCACGACCTCAACGCGCCCTTCACGCTCGACCGCTTCCACCGCGGGCTGGTGATCGACGACAAGGGCCAGGGTGCAAACCCGCGGCTGCATTAGGCAATAGGTAGAGTCCAATGTTGATCACTTGCCCCTATTGCGGCCCGCGCGACGTCATCGAGTTCACCTATCAGGGTGACGGCAATCGTGAGCGTCCCGACCCCGCCTCGCAGAATTTCGAGGCGTGGAACGCCTATGTCTATGACCGGCTGAATCCGGCCGGCGACCACAATGAGATCTGGCAACATTCCGGCGGCTGCCGCGCGCATCTCAAGGTCGTGCGCAACACGCTGACGCATGAGATTTCCAGCGTTGCCTTTGCGCGGGGCGATCATGGGCCGGCCGCGCGCCGCAAGGCGGAGGACAAGGCATGAGCCCGCGCCGTGCCGACACCGGCGGCCGCATCGACCGGCTGAAAACCATCCGCTTCACCTTCGATGGCACGGCCTACACCGGCCATGCCGGCGACACGCTGGCGTCAGCCCTGCTGGCCAAGGGCGTCACGTTGTACGGGCGTTCGTTCAAATACCATCGCCCACGCGGCCTGCTCACCGCAGGCGTCGAGGAACCCAACGCGCTTGTGACGGTGCTGAAGGGCGAGGTTCGCGAGCCCAACATTCCAGCGACCATGGTCGAGATCCATGACGGGCTGGTTGCCATCAGCCAGAACCGCTTTCCCTCGCTTGCCTGGGACATCAACGCCGTCAACCAGCTCGGCGGCAAGATCCTGTCGGCCGGGTTCTACTACAAGACCTTCATGGGACCGGTGTTCGGCCCGCTCAAGGGCACGCGTTTCTGGATGTTCTGCGAACACTTCATCCGCCGCGCAGCCGGTCTCGGCAGTGCCGGATCGGCGAAAGACCCGGCCCGCTACGAACGCATGAACGCCTTTTGCGACGTGCTGGTCGTCGGCTCGGGGCCGGCCGGCCTGATGGCCACCAAGGCCGCCGCCGATCAGGGTGCGCGCGTCATGCTGGCCGATCTCGAGCCGCATTTCGGCGGTTCGGCCAACTGGTCCGAGGAAACGATCGATGGCGCGCCTGCCGCCGATTGGGCGCGGCGCACCGTCGCCCAGCTCGCAGGCCGCGACAATGTCCGGCTTCTGCCGCGCACCACGGTGTGGGGTTA
>NZ_RZRA01000114.1:0-8655 GCF_003998945.1 Mesorhizobium sp. M7A.F.Ca.CA.003.01.2.1
ACGCATATGAGAAAGCCGCATAGCAGCTCCTGTTTTCACTTAATGTCTTGTAAATGATCGTAAATTTTGAGCACCTTGCCCAAATCTGTCGCAATCGATGTCGCATTTCATATCAAGCGGTTCGCTTTTGCGATTTAGTTTCTGCTTACACAAGCCTATATCAGCGCCAGCAAACGAGCTGCCCCACTCCATCAAGCGAAGGCGACCCGTCTGAGCAACCGAATGGAGATGATTATGAAGCTTTTTGCCCGCCTCTTTGCCCGCCGCGAAATGAACCTGACCACCGCTCTCGAGCGTCAGCGTCTCGCCAACACCATGCCCGGCCAGACTGGCGCCATGAATGCGGCGCGCCTCGGCTTCGTCGCCTGAAGATTTTCCAGGCAGCGCATCCCTGCCGCTGCTTTAAAACTGCAACGCCGCCTGCCTCCAGCCAGAGCGGCGTTTTTGTTCTGCGCACAGGCTGTACGCTGCCTGTCCCTTGAACAGTTCGTGCCACTTCCGGGCCCCGCTGCACGCCGATTGCCCATTTGCGACCCATGTCGCAAATTTAATCTTGTCGTAGCGGCGTAGCCGATTGACAGACATGGTTTTTCCTGATGTCGCTATGCTATTCGCGACATCCTGTTCGCGCCATGGCTGTGTGAGGTTCCCTTGAACGCCGTAAAGCATCCGATCAAGCGGTCGTTTGTATTCTTCCTTATTCCCGATTTCACCATGATCGCCTTTGCGACCGCGCTCGACCCGCTGCGCTCGGCCAATCGCATGCTCGGCTACGAGGCCTATCGATGGCGCCTCGCCAGCATCGACGGCAAGCCGGTGCGCGCCTCGAACGGAGTCGAGTGCGCGGTCAACACGTCGCTCGAGGATGAACGCAAGAAGATGGCAGGTCCCGATCGGCCGAACATGGCCATCGTCTGCAGCGGCATCAATGTCGAGCGCTACCAAAACAAGTCCGCCTTCGCCTGGCTGCGCGAGGAATACAATCGCGGCGTCGCCGTCGGCGGCCTGTGCACCGGCGCGCATATCCTCGCCGCCGCCGGCCTGTTGTCCAACAAGCGCTGCGCCATCCACTGGGAGAACCTGCCGGGCTTTTCCGAGGCGTTCCCGAAGGCCAATGTCTTTGCCGACCTCTTCGAGATCGACCAGAACATCTACACCTGCGCCGGTGGCACCGCCGCACTCGACATGATGCTGAAGCTGATCGGCGACGACTTTGACGAGAACCTCGTCAACCGCGTCTGCGAGCAGGTGCTGACCGACCGCGTGCGCAGCCCCACCGACCGCCAGCGCCTGCCGCTGCGCGCCCGCCTCGGCGTCCAGAACTCGAAAGTGCTGACCATCATCGAGTTGATGGAAGGCAATCTGTCGGAGCCGCTGTCACTGATCGAGATCGCCGATCATGTCGACCTGTCGCGCCGCCAGATCGAGCGGCTGTTCCGCACCGAGATGGGCCGCTCCCCCGCCCGCTATTATCTCGAAATCCGGCTCGACCGCGCTCGGCACCTGCTGATCCAGTCCTCGATGCCAGTGGTCGAGGTGGCGGTCGCCTGCGGCTTCGTCTCGGCCTCGCATTTCTCCAAATGCTACCGCGAACTCTACGCCCGCTCGCCGCAGCAGGAGCGCGTCGACCGCAAGCAGCTGCTGGCCGCCTGAGCAGAGGTGTCACGTGAGGCGGCTCTGGACGCCCCGAAACGTGATCTTCCTCGCCTCAAGCGTCTGTTGAGCGAGCCAAGTATCTTTCCAGATGATCAGGCTGTGTCGGTCTGACTACGCCTGCGCCGTGCGCATCGCCTCGACCCGAATATCCTCGGTCAGCCGCGCTTTCAGCGCCGAGAATTCCGGGCTGGTCTTCAGCGTGTAATGGCGCGGATGCGGCAGGTCGATGGCGACATCCGACTTGATGCGGCCAGGCCGCGCCGTCATCACGATGACGCGCGAGGCCATGAAGATCGCCTCCTCGATGTCATGGGTGACGAACAGCACCGTCTTTTGGCGCCGTTCCCAGATGCCGAGCAGCAGTTCCTGCATCAGACCGCGCGTCTGGTTGTCGAGCGCGCCGAACGGCTCATCCAGCAACAGGATCTCCGGATCGTTAGCCAGCGCCCGGGCGATCGCCGTGCGCTGCTGCATGCCGCCGGAGAGCTGCTTCGGCCAATGGTTCTCGAACCCTTTCAGGCCGACGAGATTGACGTAGGAAGCGACGACCCCGTCCCGCTCCTTTTCGGGCATTCCGCGTTCGCGCAAGCCGAAAGCGATGTTCTGCGCCACAGTCAGCCAGGGAAACAGCGTGTAGGACTGAAAGACCATGCCGCGATCCGGCCCCGGCCGGGTCACCGCCTTGCCGTCGAGCAGCACACGGCCCTCGCTCGATGCTTCCAGGCCCGCGACAATCCTGAGCAGTGTCGACTTCCCGCAGCCGGACGGCCCCAGAATAGTGATGAAGTCGTTGGCGGCGACCGCCAGGTCGATCGGCATCAGCGCCTTGACCGGCTGACCGCCGCGCACGCCGGCAAAGGTGCGCGAAACGCCCTCGATGAGAAGCTTGTTCACGCCAGGCTCCACGGAAAGAGCCAGCGGTTGAAGGCCTTGAAGGCGAAGTCGGACAACAGCCCGATCAGTCCGATGACGATGATGCCGAAGATGATCTGACCCGTCGCCAGCCGCGACTGACTGTTGATGATCATGTAGCCGATGCCGGATGACGAGCCGATCAGTTCCGCGACGATGACATAGGTCCAGGCCCAGCCGAGCACCAGCCGCAGCGTCTCGGCGACCTCCGGCGCATTGGCCGGCATGATCACCCGGTTGACGATGCCGCTGTTGGTGGAACCCAGCGTGTAGGCGGCCTCGACCAGATCGCGTCGTGTGCCGCCAACTTTGACCGCGATGATGAGGACGATCTGGAACACCGAGCCGACGAAGATGACCAGCAGTTTTTCCAGCTCGCCGATGCCGGCCCACAAGATGAGCAGTGGGATGAATGCCGACGCAGGCAAGTAGCGGGCGAAGGAGACAAAAGGCTCCAGAAACGCCTCCACCGGCTTCCAGGCGCCCATCGCGATGCCAAGCGGTACCGCGACGACCGAGGCAAGCAGGAAGCCGCCGAAGACGCGCCAGATGGTGATCAGAACGTCGAGCCAAAAACGGTCTTCGACCAAAAGCCGCCAGCCATCCCGCAGCATCGACAGCGGATCGGCGAGGAAGATGCGGTTGACGTGGCCGCCTAGCGTGATCCAAGCCCAGAAGGCCACGAAAAGCACGAAGAAGGAAATGCCGAGCACGGTTCGGATGCCCGGCGAGACTGGATGCAAGGGGCGCATCGTCAAATCGTCGCCATTTTCAAATGGTCCCCATGCTCAAATCGCGCTTTGTCCAAGAGAAGGCGGCAGCGCCAGGCGCCGCCGCTTGATGGTCAAAGGCCGAACGATCAGTTCGAAACCGGGCTGGTGTCAGCCAACGTGGTGACGTCGGGCGCTTCCTTGATCAGTCCCATCTGCAGCAGCAGTTCGCCAGCGGTCTTGGAAAAGTCCTGGAATTCCTTGGTGAAGAACTGTTTGTTCTCCGCCCGGTCGGCCCATTTCAGGTATTTCGCCGAATCCTCGAATTCCTTGGCCGACTGTTTCACGTCGGCACCCATGGTCTCGTAGGATTTCTGCGGATCGCTCTTGATCAGGTCGAGTGCATCAAAATAGCTGTCGGCCAGCGCCTTGGCGGCATCCGGATTGGTTTTCAGGAATTCGGGTGTGCAGCCCACCGTGTCGAGCACCATCGGGTAGTCGAGCGTCGTCGCCAGGATATGGCCCTGGTCCGACTTGTCGCGCACCGCCGAGATGAACGGCTCGTAGGTGACGGCGGCGTCGTTCTGCCCGGCGAGGAAAGCTTGCGCCGCCGCATCAGGCTCCAGATTGACGACGGTGACGTCCTTCGTCGACATGCCGTTCTTGTTCAGCACCCAGGCGAGCATGAAATAGGGCGACGTGCCCGGCGCCGATGACGCGACGTTCTTGCCCTTGAGATCGGCGACGGTCTTGATGTTGTTGCGGGCGACGATGCCGTCGGCGCCGTAGGATTTGTCGAGCTGGAAGATCTGCTTGGTGGTGACGCCGCTGGCGTTCCACACCAGCCAGGTCTCCACCGTGGTGGCCGCGCATTGCAGGTCGCCGCTGGCGATGGCGAGCGGCCGGCTCGCTTGCGGCACCTTTTTCAGGGTCACGTCGAGTCCGTGTTTCTCGAAGATGCCCGCCTGCTTCGCAAGCGTCAGCGGCGCGAAGCCTGTCCAGCCGCTGATGCCGATAGTGACCGAGGTGGCAGCCATCGCCGGTGCCGACAGGCCGGCGGCAAGTGTCAGAGTTGCGGTAAGAACGGCGATCCTGTTCATGTCGGTTCCCCTTTTGTTTTTGCTGGGGAATTGTCTCACAGACGCCAATCGGCTTGTCAATGAACAGCTTGGTGAGGCAACCGGCAGGCCCGGCTCTGCTGTCGGCCAATGGCTACCACCGCCAGAAATCCGTCGTGGCTAATCCAAAATGGCCTCAATAATCGTCGCAGGTGCACTCCGCCGACGATATACGGTCATTCCAGTCGCTGCCGCCGAAATCGCGGATCCGGCGCCGGATCTCGATCGAGCGGCCACCCATCCGGGAGTCCTCATAGGCAATGAGTGTGCAACCCCGGCGCACAATCACCGACGACACACGGTCGTTCCAGAACTGGCCGCCGCGAAAGTTCACGGAATCGTCGGGGCCCATACCGATGGACCGACCGCGAAAATTCGCGTGCTCGAACATCATGCAGGCGGGCTCATCATTGTATTGGGCGCTGGCGGCGTCGGCAAAAAGTACGGACGCGACAGCAGTCAGGATGGCTAGACGTTTCATCTGATGTTTCCTCGGTTTTTGCCGCGGCCCCTCCGACTGGATAGCGCGGTCCGGCCAATTTGCCAATGCTTCGGTCGCCTAGCGGCTGTCAAACATCCAGCTGCGGTTGCGCCACATTTTCTCGCCGACCAGGCAGTCGGTGGCGGGCTTGTCCTGCGCCAATACCACCGGCGGATGCGTGGCTTCTTCTGCCGCCCATTGCGGCGAGGCCGGGCCGGCGAGTTCCAGCACCAGCTTGCGACGGATGGCTTCGGGAAACTGCGTCCAGTCATTGACCGGAATCATGAAGGCTCCGGGTCCGCCGATGACGCAGTCGCTGTAGTAGCGATCGAGATTGCTGACTTCGTAGGCGCCGGAAAAACCGCCTCGCGTCATCAGCGGCAGGCCGTTGATGACGATGCCTTGCTTGATCAGATCGTCGCGGGTCAGGTTGACCGGCGCGCCTTGATTGTTGGGGCCATCGCCCGAAATGTCGATGACCCGCTTCGTGCCCTGGTAGCCGCTTTCGGCGAACAGGTCATTGCCGAACTCCAGCGCTCCGGAGATCGAGGTGCGCCGCGCGCTGTTGGGCGGCTGAGCGGATAGTTGCGCAACCACCCGCTCGGCGTCGGTGCGGCTGGCGATCACCGTCCACGGCACGATGACGCGCTGCCAGTTGGTGCCGGCCCATTCGACATAGGTGACGGCGATCTTGCCATAAGCGCCATCGGCAATGGCCTGCAGCACATTGTCGTGCGTCAGTGCCGCGGCGTAGCCGTGACGCTGGATCTCGAGTTCGTCCGGAGACATCGACAGCGAGACATCGACGGCCAGCACCAGCTCGACATCGACGGGCTCGTCAGCTTGGGCCGCGGGCGTCAACCAGAGCGTCAGTGCGAACGCGGCGCAGCCTGAAAGGAAATGTCTTGCGCAGGCAAAAGCAGACATGCCGCGAAGGTAAGCGAAAACCGTCGGCTTAAAAAGAGAAAAGCCCGGCCGATGGCCAGGCTTTTGCCTTCATGCCCTTTGCGCCGGCTAGCAATCAGCTGCGCGGCTTCAAATTCTCCGGATCGTAGAGCGGCTTGTAGCCGACAGCCGCCACTTCGACCGGATATGTCTCACCGAAATACTCGATCGTGAGCTTGCGGCCTTCCTGGGCGTACGCCCACGGCAGATAGGCAAGACCGATATTCTTGCCGATGGTCGGGCCATAGGCCATCGAGGTGGTGAAGGACCGCCGGCCGAGTTCGTCGACCAGCGTCTCGCCGGTCTTCGGATCCATCACCGGCATGGTGCCGACGGGATAGCGGGCAACGCCTTTGGAATCGACATTCTCGGTCATCACCAGCGTGCACAGCATGGCCGGCTGGTGCTCGCGGGCGCGGTATTCGACGTGCTTCGCCTTGCCGCAGAAATCGTTCTCCTTGACCTTTGGACGAGCGAGATCCGCTTCGAGCAGATTGTACTCGGTCAGAAGGTCGGCGTTCTGCAGGCGCAGGCTCTTTTCCATGCGGCGCGTGTTGGCATAGGTCTCCACGCCGAAAGGCATCACGCCGGTCGAGCGCAGCGCGTCCCACACAGCGAGACCGTCCTCGTAGCGCATATGCAGTTCCCAGCCCTGCTCGCCGACATAGGAGATGCGGAAAGCGGTGACGTCCTTGCCGCCGATCCGGACCGGCTTGATCGCCGCGAATGGGAAGTTCTCAACAGAGAGCCCGTCCGGGTTTTCGACCACCTTCTGCAAGGTCGCCCGGGCGTTCGGTCCCCAGATGCCGATGGTGACGAACTTCTCGGTCACGTCGGTGATGGTGACGTCGAAACCTTTGTCCTGTGCCGTGCGGCGCATGTACTGGAAATCGCGCGGGCCAGCATCCGCGCCGTCGATCAAACGACAGCGGTCGGCCATGCGAATAACGGTAAAGTCGGCCCGCACCATGCCTTCCTCGTCGAGGAAGTGGGTGTAGATGCCCTTGCCGATGTTGTTGTCGCCGCCAATCTTGGCTGCGCACAACCATTCCAGCAGCGCGACATGGTCTGGACCTTCGATGTCGTACATGGCGAAATGCGACAGGTTGACGATGCCGCAATCCTCGCTCATGGCGAGATGTTCGGCATTGGAGACGCGCCAGAAATGGCGGTTGTCCCATTCGTTCTCACGCACCGGCACCCGGTTGCCGTATTTCTCCAGGAGATGCTCGTTGGCGGCATAGCCGTGGGCGCGCTCCCAGCCGCCGAGTTCCATGAAATAGCCGCCGAGTTCCTTCTCGCGTTCCCAGAACGGCGAGCGCCGGATATTGCGGGCCTTGGAGAACGGCTCGCGCGGATGCACCGCCGGATTGTAGACCTTCATCGCCGTCTCGGTGCAGCGGTCCCAGATGAACTGCTCCTTGGTCTGGTGCGGATAGAACCGTGCATAGTCGATGGCATGGTGATCGATTGCGGTGCGGCCGTCGGTCATCCAGTCGGCGATCAGCTTGCCCATGCCGGGACCATCCTTGACCCAGATGGCAACGGCATACCACAGACCCCGCACCTTCTGGCTTTCGCCCATCGACGGGCCGCCGTCCGCGGTTACCTGGAGAAGTCCATTGAACGAATGGCTCTCATTATAGCCGAGTTCGCCGAGGATCGGCGTCAGTTCCATGGCGCGTTCGAGCGGCGCCAGGATCTGTTCCATGTCGAGATCGCGTTGCGACGGCGAAAGCCGCGCCTGGTCCTTCTCCAGCAGGTCGCGCGGGTGGCAAAGGCGCGGATTGGTCTCTTCGTAATAACCCCATTCGATCTGCCCGCCCTCGGCGGTCTTGGGATCACCGGTGTCGCGCATATAGGCCGAGTTGCCCTGGTCGCGCAGCAGCGGCCAGCCGATCTCCTTGCCGGTGCCGGCGAACTCGTTGTAGGGGCCGAAGAAGGTCAGCGGATGGTCGATCGGCATGACCGGCAGGTCTTCGCCGACCATTTCCGCTATCAGCCGGCCCCAAATCCCGGCGCAGACGACGACATAGTCGGCCTCGATGGTGCCGCGGTCCGTTACCACGCCTGATATGCGGCCGTCCTTGACGACCAGCGACCGGGCCGATGTGTTGGCGAAGGATTTGAGCTTGCCCGACGCTTCCGCCTGGTCGACCAGCTTGCCGGCGACCGTCTGCGAACGCGGGATGACCAGACCGGCATCGGGATCCCAAAGACCACCTTGAACAATCGCTTCTTCGATGAGCGGAAATTTTTCCTTGATCTCGGCCGGCTCGATCAGGCGCGCGCGCGTGCCAAACGCCTTGGCCGAGGCGATCTTGCGCTTGATTTCTTCCATTCGGCTGTCGTCGCCGACACGCGCGACCTCGAGGCCGCCGATACGCGCGTAATGACCCATCTTCTCGTAGAAATCGATGGAGTAGAGCGTCGTCCAGCACGACAGGAAATCGTGGCTGGTGGTGTAGCAGAAGTCGGAGGCGTGCGCCGTCGAGCCGATATCGGTCGGGATACCTGATTTGTCGATGCCGACAATGTCATCCCAGCCGCGTTCGATCAGGTGATGGGCGATCGATGCGCCGACAATACCGCCCAGGCCGACGATGACGACCCTCGCCTTTTTCGGAAACTCTGCCATTGCCCGCGACTCCAAAGTGATAAAGCGGGCGGACTATAGGGCGGAGCAGCAGCACGATTGAAGCCTGTTTGCGACATTGGCAAAAAGCCGAGCGACCAGACGGCAGAATGCTTCACACCGGGCGCCTGGGGCGGTTCGCTTTCCGGTAGGCTAACTCAGGCGAAGGCCCAGATGTCCTCGGCCTGGAAACCGACC
>NZ_RZRA01001150.1:0-1506 GCF_003998945.1 Mesorhizobium sp. M7A.F.Ca.CA.003.01.2.1
GTCCGATACCGCGACTGTCTGGAATGCCGGCCGGATTCTGGCGGCCGAAACGGCGGTCGCGCAGCAGCCGGTTGACGTCGTCGAAGCCGCCAAAGCACCAGAAGCCGAATTCTTCCCAGAAGAATGCATTCGATAGGCCGTGGAGGAAAGCATAGGCATCATAAGGGTTTTGAAAAAAAGCCGGCTCGTGCGGGTCGAGCCGCAGATGTCGCGTGGCTGGATCAAAGGCCAGGGCAGGTGGCGTCAATTTGCTCATGCCAGACCAATAGCGCGGCTTGCCAGCCTGGTTCCAGACCGTATGTTGGCGCCCGCAATCCAATACGTTGAGCCAGCCGACCGGCTGCGGAAAGTCTGATTTGATGAAGGTGATCGTTGTCGGTGCGGGTATTGCCGGCCTCTCGACCGCGTGGTCGCTGGTCAAGGCGGGTCACAGCGTTTCGATCGTCGAGCAGGGGCCGATCCCAAACCCGTTGGCCGCCTCGGGCGACCACCACCGCATCATCCGCCGCGCTTACCGCGCGGGGACCGGCTACGGCCGGCTGATCACCGAAGCCTACCAGGCCTGGGACGAGATGTGGGCCGACCTCGGCGAAAACCATCTCGATCCCAGAGGATTTGTCTGCATTTCGCGCGAGCCCGGCGACGAGGCCGAGGAATATCGCGAGGGCCTGGAAGAAGGCAATTTTCCGTTCGAACTGCTGGAGCCCGATGCAGCCGTGAAACGCTGGCCGTTTCTGGAAGCCGGGTCGTTTCGCTACGCCTATTTCTCGACCGAAGGCGGCGCCCTGCATTGCCGCAAGATCGCGTCCGGCCTGGCAAAGTGGCTGCGCGCCAACGGCGCCAATGTCTACGAAAACAGCAAGGTCGTCGAGGTCGACGCCGAAGCCGGCCACATCGTGCTCGAAAGCGGCGAGACGATGCAGGCCGACCGCATCGTCGTCGCCGCAGGCGCCTGGGTGCTAAAACTGTTTCCGGAACTGGACGGAGAATTGAAGACCTATCGAACCGCACTTGCCTATGTCGAACCGCCGGCCGACCTCAAGGCGGCCTGGCAGGCGGCACCGGTCGTGCTCGATGTCGGCGGCGCGATCGACGGCTATGTGATCCCGCCCTCCGGCGGCGCCGGCATGAAATTCGGTTCCGGGCTGCACAGGGTGCCGACCAGCGACGCCGACTGGAACCGTCAGCCGGTGGCGGGCGAGGGCGAGGCGATCCGCAACCTGTTTTCGCCGCCGATCGCCCGCATCGCGGAGTATCGCGTGACCGAGGTCGTCACCTGCGCCTACACTTTCACATCAGACGAAAAATTCATGGCGCATGGAAAGGGCAAATGCCTTGTTGTCTCGGCATGCTCCGGCCACGGCTACAAGTTCGGCGCGGCGGTCGGCAGGCGCGTTGCCGCTGCTGTCGGCGATGGGGATATCGCCGGTCTGAAGGCATGGCTGCGGGCGGAGGTCGCCTGAAACAC
Organism: Mesorhizobium sp. M7A.F.Ca.CA.003.01.2.1; assembly: GCF_003998945.1. Lineage (NCBI taxonomy): Bacteria > Pseudomonadati > Pseudomonadota > Alphaproteobacteria > Hyphomicrobiales > Phyllobacteriaceae > Mesorhizobium > Mesorhizobium sp. M7A.F.Ca.CA.003.01.2.1. The sequence continues at coordinate 1,469 of NZ_RZRA01001150.1, forward strand.
GAGGCCAAATCCGCAGCGGTTCAATGATTGAGTTCGTC
>NZ_RZRA01001151.1:0-1501 GCF_003998945.1 Mesorhizobium sp. M7A.F.Ca.CA.003.01.2.1
GTTCTTGCGCGCGACGATGCGTGCACGGTCAAGGCCGTTTTCGCGCAAGCCGCCGGTCAGCCCGTCCGCGACAGGCTGGATGTCGGGCAGCGAATTGGCATCAAGGCCGCAGAACACGAGGCCGCCGAAACTCTTGCAGGGTACGCGGTGCAGTCCCAGCGCTTCCGGATCGACGCTTTCCGGTAGATCCTGCCGTGACTGCAACTCGCCGGTCAGCCTGAACGACCAGGCATGGTAGGGGCAGACCAGAAGCTTGCCGCGACCATCCTTGGCGCAGAGCCGCGAGCCGCGATGGGTGCAGACATTGTAGTAGGCCGCGATGTCCTCCTCGCCGTCGTCGAAGCGCACGACGATGATCTCCTCGTCGAAAAGCTGGCGCACGATGTAGCGGCCTTTTTCTGGGACCTCGCTGGCATGGGCGACAAGCATCCATTGACGCGGAAACCACAAGTCCCGTTCCAGCGCGAAGATGGCAGGGGCCGCGTAGAAGGCCTGTTCCAGCGACCAGTCCGGACGTTGCCGGTCGATCAGCCTGACGGTCTCGCTTCTGTCGATAGGCTGGCTGTTCGATGTGTAGGCCTGCACGGCAAACACCTTTCTGCTCGCTGGCGTTCGAATGACGTTTCGATAGAGTGTGCGATGCGGAAAGGCTTGCAGCAAATACAGAAATGATAGACATTCATATCGAAAAGGCATGAAAGCAGGTTTGGATCGTGAAAACCCTCAAGACATCGCTTCCCCTGCTGAACGCCATGGTCGTCTTCGAGGCTGCCGCCAGGCATGGCGGGCTGACGCTGGCCGCACAGGAGCTCAACATCGCACAATCGGCGGTCAGCAGGCATGTCGCCAATCTCGAGCGCCAGCTGTCGGTCGAGCTGTTCACGCGCAGAGGCAACCGCGTCGCCGTCACCGGGGCCGGCAACACGCTGGCCGAAGCGATCCGCGAGGGTCTCGGCACCATCAGGCAAGCGGTCGAGGATTTGACCGCGCACGACAGCGATACATTCGTGGTCGGCTGCAGCCACGACTTCGCGCAGGCATGGCTGATGCCGCGCTTCGGCCTCATCACATCGCAGGTTGCCGATGGCCGGGTGCTGCTGCAGACATCCACCGACTACAGGGATTTCGACCAGCCTGAAGTGGCATTGTCGATCCGTTTCGGCGAAGCCGGGCAATGGCCCGACTTCGTGACCGAAAAACTGCTCGAGGGTGAGTGGTTCCCGGTTTGCGCGCCGGCGTTCCTGGCGCGTTATCCGGCGCTCGCCTCGGAAGAGCCTGAGGCTTTCCTGGCAGTGCCGCTGCTGCATCAGGTGACGCCGCCGGGCGCGATCGACAGTTGGCAATCGTGGGTCGGAACCGACCGGAAACTCGACGGACCTCGGTTCACCGGCTACATGTCGATGATACACGAAACCATCGCCGGGCGCGGCGCGGCGCTCGCCTGGGCGGGATTTGCCGACGAGCATCTGCGCCGCGGCCAGCTCGTCCGGCTGACCAAGAC
>NZ_RZRA01001152.1:0-1501 GCF_003998945.1 Mesorhizobium sp. M7A.F.Ca.CA.003.01.2.1
GAGCAGGTGGATCAGCGGCTCCTGGTCGGAACGGATCAGCTTGGCGGCTTCCTTGGTCTTCTTGCGGGCCAGCGCGCCATCACCGGCGCCGGCGGCAATCATGCCGGTCGACAGCGCCTGATAGCCACGATCGCGGCGGCGGACACGGAAATAGCGCGAGATGGTGTAGGGGCTGTTCCACAGCGACTTGAGCAGCCACCACAGGATCATCACCGCAGCGACCACGGCAACGACAGCCACCGCCGCCACCATCAGGCTGACCTGGTATTGATAGCCGTTGAAAGTGACGACCATGTCGCCCGGCCGGTCGGCCAGCCAGGCAAAGCCCAGCCCGAGCGCGAAAACGACGATGAGGAAGGCGAGCAGGCGGATCATTGTGTTGCCCTCATGCCTTCATCGCGCCCGAGATCAGCGCATCGACCTGGGTCTCGACCTCGATGCGCGCCTTCAGCTTACCGGCAAAGTCGGCGCCCGCGGCCTTGGCGGCCTCGGGCAGCGTTTCATACTCGCTGAGTGCCTTGGCGTAGTCGCCCTGGTTGACCGCCGCCTCCATGCGCGCGACGGTTTCCGGTGCGCCGGCGCCTTCGACGGCGCCGATCGGCCTGACCTTGACCAGCGATTGCGCGCTCGACAGAAGGCTCTGAACGAAGCCGGCATTCTCATCGACAGGCGTCGCCGCCGTGACCATGGCATTGGCGGCGGCATCAGCCTGCGATGCGATCTCGGCGCGGGTTGGAACGCCCTTTTCGGCATAGGGGCGCAGTGCCGCAAGCTGCGGCGCATCAGGCGAAATCGCGGCGAGGGTTTCGAGTTCGGCCGAAAACGGCCCGCCACGCTCAAGCGCCGCCTTCAAGGCCGACGCCGCGATGGCAAGCGCGATCTTCGGCTGTCCCGCCGCCGCCTCGACCTTGCCGGACAGCTGCGACACAGACTGCTCCAGCGCTTTCAGCCGGCCATCCTGCGCGGTAGCCGCCTCGCCGGCCGACTTCACCTGCGCGTCGAGGCCTGCCAGTTTTTCGGTGAGCGGACCAAGATCGACCGGCGCCGCGCTGCCCGCCTTGCCGAGGGCGGCGACCGCCGTCTCGATCTGCGCGACCTTGTCGCCCAGTGCGGTGACGCCGGCCGCGTCGCCTGCTCCACCTTTCTCGACAGCCGATTTCAGCGCCGCGACATCAGCCTTGACCTGCTCCAGGCCCGAGGACAGCCCGACCATCTTCGCCGCTGCATCGCCGTTGCCGCCGGCGTCCTTCAAGCCGGCGATTTCGGTCTTCAGCGAGGCGATGTCGCCATTGACGCCATCGAGCGAGACGCTGGCGCCGGAGCCCGGCGCGCCGAGCAGGCCGGCAAATTGCAGCCCGCCGGCGCCGACCAGCGCGATGACGCCGCCGATGATGCCGGCGGCGATGCCGTTGAGGCCGCCACGCTTTTCAGGGGCTGGCGCCATTTTCTCGTCCTGTGTCTCGGCTTTTGCCTTGTTGCCGTCGGTCTGCGCTGCCGACGC
>NZ_RZRA01001153.1:0-1500 GCF_003998945.1 Mesorhizobium sp. M7A.F.Ca.CA.003.01.2.1
GCCAGACATGGCCCGGCTCCAGTTGGCGCGGCTTGAAGTTCAGCCGGGACAAGGCTTTTTCGAGCGTGGCGTTTTCGCCGGTGTTTTTGGTGCTGCCGCTCACAATCCGTCCCGTCCGCGAAAACGCCGCTGATAATGGGCGTCGTATAATGAACTCTCGCCAAAACCTCGCGCCGCCAGCGAGCGGCCGACGAAGATGATCGCCGTGCGCTCCATCGGATCGGCGGCGAGCTGTGCCTCGATGGTCGCCAGCGTGCCGGTCAGCACGCGCTCGTCCGGCCAGGAAGCGCGGAAGACGACCGCCACCGGGCAATCGCCGCCATAGTGCGGCGTCAGTTCGGCGACGACGCGATCGATGGCGTGGATGGCCAGATGAATAGCGAGCGTGGCGCCGGTGCGGCCGAAGCCGGCCAGCGTCTCGCCGGGCGGCATTTTTGAGGCGCGCCCGGAAATGCGGGTCAGCACCAGGCTTTGCGCCACTTCGGGAATGGTCAGCTCGCGGCGAAGTGCGGCGGCGGCGGCGGCGAAGGAGGGGACGCCCGGCGTCAGCGTATAAGGGATGCCGTGCTTTTCCAGCCGGCGGATCTGTTCGGCGACCGCGCTCCATACCGACAGGTCGCCGGAATGCAGGCGGGCGACATCCTGGCCTGATTTGTGCGCCTCGAGATAGGCGGCCTCGATCTCGTCGAGCGACATCGGCGCGGTGTCGACCAGCTTTGTCCCCGGCGCGCAGTGCTGCAGCAATTCGGGCGCGACGATCGAGCCGGCATGCAGGCAAACCGGGCAGTTTGCCAAAAGCCTTGCGCCGCGCAGCGTGATGAGGTCGGCCGCACCTGGACCGGCGCCGATGAAATGAACGGTCATGGCGCATCTCCGCTGATGGCGATGGCACAGGTGACCGGGCCGAGCACGGTGCGGGGGCCAAGCAGTTTTGCGCCTGTGCCGGCCACGGCGAGGGCGGACGCCTCGGAGACCGATGGTGTGCCGGCAACATCCTGCGAGAGATCGGAATGGCTGAGCGTATCCGACGAGGCAGCTTGAAGTGCTGAGTCGTCGACGACGATGACGGGAAGACTCAGCGTGCGGCCAGCGGCGGCGATCGCTTCTTCATCCTTCTTGAACGCGGCAGTCGCCAGTGCCGACAGCGCCGTCATCGCCAACCCATGCGCCTCCAGCGCCGTTTCGATCGCCGCAAGCACCTCTTCGACGCCCACGCCCTTTCGGCAGCCTATGCCTGCGACCATCATGGCTTCATCCAGCTCCATTGCGTCACTGGCATGGCCGGCCGCCAGGCCGGCATCGAGCCGACCGGCGAGGCCCGGGAGATGTTTATCCGCGTGAGATCGCCGCCGAGCTTCGTATGTTGGGCAAGAAGCAGGGCTTCCATCTCCAGCGTCACCGCGTTTGCCACGAGACGGCCGCCCGAGCGAAGCACCTTGATGGCTGTGCTCAAGACGCCGGTGTCGCTGCCGCCGCCGCCGATGAAGATCGCGTCAGGCG
>NZ_RZRA01001154.1:0-1499 GCF_003998945.1 Mesorhizobium sp. M7A.F.Ca.CA.003.01.2.1
TTTCACAACCTCGCAGAAGGTGTCGAGTTTTGTCGAAGCGATCAATTTCGATGACCCCGAGAGCGGGCTGAAATTCCCGGTCACCGTCAGGTCGCCGGAATTGTCGGTCGAAGCCAGCGGCAAGGGCGTGCAGACCAAGCCATTGCTCGATCTCCTGGCATTTGCTGTGGCCAACGAGGACGAGGCGACGCTGAAGGCCAACCAGGCGCAGCTCAAATCGCTTTTGTTCGCCGCCTTACCGCTTTGGCAGCGTATCGACGGGACCTATGGTTTCAAGGATTTCGCGGTGGAAAGCCCGGTCGGCAATTTCGGCGCCACCCAGCTCAGCACCGTGTTCGGCTCCGACGGCGTCGCCCAAAACGGCACGATCACCTACGGCATCAAGGCATCGGGACTGACCGTGCCGACCCAGCTTCTCCCGAGCTGGAGCGTGGGGTTGTTGCCCACCGATGTCGATTTGAACTTTGGCGGCGCCAATATCGATCTCGACAGCATGGCGAAGAAGGCGATCGAAGCCTTTGATCTCAATAAGAATCCGCCGCTGTCTGCCGAATTCGGCGAGCAGCTTAAGGCCGACTTCATGGCCAAGACGCCGAAGGTCGTGCTTGGCCACAGCACCGTGAAGAACAAGGATACGGAGATCGCCCTGGAAGGCGAGATGACATTCCCGGGCGAAAAGCCCGAAGGTAGCGTGACCGTCGATGTCGCCGGCTTCGACAAGCTTGTCGAAGGCCTGCAGGAAGCGGCAAAGTCGGAACCGGAGGTGGCCCAATACGTGCCAGTCGCTCTCATGGCGAAGGGCTTTGGCAAGACGCTGTCCGATGGACGGCTGGAATGGATCGTCAACGCCAAGGCCGACGGTTCGGTCACCGTCAATGGCGTCATGCTGAAGCCTGCCGATCCGGCCGTGGACGACAGCGTGGACGATGGTGACGGCGACGATGACAGCGGGGACGACAGCGGCGGCGCAGGTGCGAAACTGAACCCTTGAAGGCTGGAGTTTAGAGCCCCAGCGCGCTTGCGATCTTCGGCGCGGCTTCGTGCCAGTCCTGGACGACGACCACATCGTCCGTCACCGGGGGCAGGAATGCGCGCAGTGAATTGTCGGCCATCAGGTGGAACAGTTCGGCGTCGGCGACCGATTCCCGCACCGACGCCAGATTGTGCGGCTGATCGTCGACGAAGACCACCGGTCGGCCGGCCTTGCCGCGAAGCTTGGCCACTGCCGGTCCTTTGGCCATTTCAGTGGTCAGAAGCGGGTAGCTCAGTCCAAGCGCGTCGAGATGGACACGACGCACGGCACGGTGTTTGTGCGGCATGGCCGTCAGCAAGATGATTTCCGCGCGGTCGCCAAGCCCTGCCAGGGCCTCTGCCGCGCCGTCCGTAATGTTTTGCCAATCGGCTTGCGTGTCAAAGAAATCGCCCAGCAGTGCCGTGACTTCGGGCTGTTCGATCAGGCGGCCGCTGGCCGTCTCTGCGATGTTGCCGGTCAGCCGGAA
>NZ_RZRA01001155.1:0-1498 GCF_003998945.1 Mesorhizobium sp. M7A.F.Ca.CA.003.01.2.1
GGCCTGCGGCAGCGGCGCCCGCTCCACCTTCGGAGACTGCGCGGCCTTGCGTTCGGCTTCGAGCCTTGCCTTTTCCTGCGAGGCAATACGCATCGCCTCTTCCGCCTTCTGCCGCTCCTGCTCGGCCTGCGCCTTGGCGGCCTCGTCGGCGGCCTGCTTTTCGGCAGCCGCCTTCGCTTCGGCATCGGCCTTGGCTTTGGCATCTGCGTCCGCCTTGGCTTTCGCCTCCGCGTCGGCCTGAGCCTTTGCGTCCGCCTCAGCCTGAGCCTGTGCATCCGCTTCGGCCTTGGCCTTGGCGTCAGCTTCGGCTTTGAGCCGCGCTGCTTCCTCCTGCCGGCGCAATTCCTCGGCCGCCTTGTCGCGAGCATCCTGCCGCGCAGCGTAATAGCGCACTTCGCGCCGCAGCCGCTGCTTCTCGAGCAGCGCGGCCTGCATCGCCTCGACGCGCTGCTGCTCCTTCTCCAGCGCGCGCTGGGTCAGGAACTGCGCCAGCGGCTCACTGTCGAATGCTCGTTTGACCGCGCCGAACGGCCCTTCGGCGGTGAAATTCACAACCGGCTCGGAGCCGACCAGCGCCTCGTCGCCAGGCCGATAGGTGATCGCACCCTTGGCCGACACCGTGGCCGCGTTGAGATCCGCCGTGATGTCGGCGGACAAGGTCGCCGCTGGATTTTCCAGGCTGACCGGCGGCGCCCGCAGCGTGCCGCCGGCAACCGTGAAGGCTATGTCGGTATCGCCAGCGGCAAAGCTGCCATCAGCGGCAATCTCGGGCGCGAAGCCGGCGGTCTTGGCCGCATCGATGTCGCGCCCGATCGCATCCGCCTTGGCGAGGAACGCACTGAACGCATCTGGATTGAGGCCAGCAACTTTCACGCCCTTCAACGCCGCAGTTCCGGAGCCTGACAAGGCAGCCACCATCCCTTCGACCGATTTGCCGCTGCTTGACAGCGCCGTCGAGAAATCGCCGATGCCGCTGATGCCGGCATCCGGCAGCACGGTCGCCAGATCGGCGCCCGCCAGTTTCATCTGGCCAGAGAACAGTCCGGTGCCGTTGTTGTTCTTCAACTCGAATAGGCCGGTCAGCGCCCCGCCCAGCAACTTCGCCTTGAGATCCGAAACGCGGATGCCTTCCTGGTCGAGCTTGAGCGAAAAGGCGGCGTCATAGGCGGTGGCGAACCGGCCGGCGGCCAGTGCTGCCGTCGTCAGGTCGAGGTCGGCGGTGAATGGCAGGCTGGATTTCTGGCTGAACGGTGTCGCCGGCCACACGCCACCCTTGCCTGCCCGGTCTTTGGCTGCGCCCTCCTTGTCGGCTAGAAAGGCGGAGTCGCCGAACAGCGCCACCGCCAGGGGATCGAGGTCGAGTTCGTCGAGCGCCAGCGCCCCGGCCAGATGTGGCACGCCGTCCTTTACATCGATATTGACGTCGCCGGACACCGCCGCTTCGTTGATGGCGCCGCTGAGTTCGTCCAGCACCAGCAGGCCGTTGCCGTAGTCGCCC
>NZ_RZRA01001156.1:0-1495 GCF_003998945.1 Mesorhizobium sp. M7A.F.Ca.CA.003.01.2.1
GGTGCGGGGGTCGATGATCTCCACGGGATAGCCGGCGATCTTCGCCATCGGCGCCAGCGCCTGGCTGATATGGACAGCGCCAATCACGACCAGACGCGGCTGCGGCAGATGCGCGTTGAGAAAGAAAGTCCGCCCCTCGGCTTCGACCGAACCGGAATTACCGGTGCGAAACGCCCTGGCGATCGCGGTTCCGAGATCGCCGGCGACGTGATCGCCCTCGCGCACGATCCGGTCGCGCCCGTCACCGAGATCGGTGACAAGGATCGCCGCACGGCGGGCGCGTCGTTCGGCGTTCAAAGTTTTTAAGGCGTAGGGATCCATCAGGAAATCTCTTGTCCGAGCATCATCTTGTCCAAAAACCGGGTCCCACTTTTTGGGATCATGCTCTAGCCCAGTCTTTCCACGTACACCTTGATGCGGCCGCCACAGGACAAGCCCACTTGCCATGCGGTTTCATCGGCAACACCGAACTCCAGCATCCTGGCCTTGCCGCTGTCGATGACGTCGATGGCCTCGCTGACCACAGCGCCTTCGACGCAGCCGCCCGAGACGGAGCCATGGAAATTGCCGTGTGCGTCGATGACCAGATGGCTGCCTACAGGTCGGGGCGCCGAACCCCAGGTCTCGACCACTGTCGCGATGGCCACGTCCTTGCCGTCCTTCATCCAGCCCTCCGCAATGATCAGCGGGTCGCGGGCCTCATCCAGATAAATGCTGTTTTCCATGACCGTTTCTCCAGAAGTCTGTTTTTCTCGGGATCTGTTTTCCGGATGGGAAGGATATGGTTATGCGGCGCGCCTCGCGCCAGCTTCCAGCCATCGGCGCGGATCGACGGATTGTGCCGACTTCTTGTCCAATGACGCGCAGAGATCGGCGAGCGCATCGAGATTGTGCACCGAGCGGAACTCGTCGACATGCGGCAGCATCGCCTTGACGCCACGGGCGCGCGCCTGGAAGCCGTCGAAGCGCAGCAACGGGTTCAGCCAGATCAGCCGCCGGCAAGATTTGTGCAGGCGCTCCATCTCCTCCGACAGGCCGGCGACATCGTCGCGCTCCAGCCCATCTGTGATCAGAAGCACGACCGCCCCCTGCCCCAGCACGCGACGCGACCATATCAGGTTGAACTCGGCCAGCGTGTCGCCGATGCGGGTGCCACCCGACCAGTCCATGACCGCCGCCGAACAGTCGGCAAGGGCTGCATCCGGGTCGCGATGGCGCATCTGCCGCGTCAGATTGGTCAGCCGGGTACCGAAGACGAAGGTGTGCACGCGACGCCTTTTTTCCGTCAGCGCATGCAGGAAATGCAGGAAAATCCGCGTATACTGGCTCATCGAGCCGGAAATGTCGGCCAACACGACCAGCGGCGGATGAACCTCGCGGGCTGAGCGGAATTTCGGCAGGATCAGTTCGCCGCCGGTGCGCGCGGCCGAACGCATCATGGCGCGCGGATCGATGCGGCGGCCATGCGCATCGGCCTTGAAGCGCCGCGGCCGCA
>NZ_RZRA01001157.1:0-1494 GCF_003998945.1 Mesorhizobium sp. M7A.F.Ca.CA.003.01.2.1
GGCGGAAGGCCAGCTCACCACCATCGCGCTGCCGCATGACTGGTGCGGCTATGGCGATGTCATCGCAGGTTTCAAGGCGAAGTATCCGGAAATCACCGTCAACGAACTCAACCCCGACGCCGGCTCCGGCGACGAGGTCGAGGCGATCAAGGCCAACAAGGACAACAAGGGCCCGCAGGCGCCCGACGTCATCGACGTCGGCCTGTCCTTCGGCCCGACCGCCAAGGCCGATGGCCTGATCCAGCCTTACAAGGTGTCGACCTGGGACTCGATCCCCGACAGCGCCAAGGATGCCGACGGCTTCTGGTACGGCGACTATTACGGCGTTCTGTCGTTCATGGTGAACAAGGACCTGATCAAGGAATCGCCCACCGACTGGGCCGACCTCTTGAAGCCGGAATTCGCCAACGCGGTCGCTCTTGCCGGCGATCCGCGCGTTTCAAACCAGGCCATCCAGGCTGTCTACGCCGCCGGCCTTTCCGGTGGCGCCGCAGCCGGTGAAGCTGCCGGCACTGCTGGCCTAGACTTCTTCAAGAAGCTCAACGCCGCCGGCAATTTCGTTCCGGTCGTGGGCAAGCCGGCAACGCTTGCCCAGGGTCAGACCCCGATCCTGATCAACTGGGACTACAACGCGCTCGCCGGCCGCGACACGCTGAAGGGCAACCCGCCCGTCGACGTCATCGTGCCGAAGACCGGCGTCGTCGCCGGCGTCTACGTGCAGGCGATCAGCGCCTACGCGCCGCATCCGAATGCAGCCAAGCTGTGGATGGAATACCTCTACTCCGACGAAGGCCAGATCGGCTGGCTGAAGGGCTATTGCCACCCGATCCGCTTCAACGATCTCGCCAAGAACGGCAAGATCCCGGCGGACGTGCTGGCCAAGCTGCCGCCGGCGGAATCCTATGCCTCGGCCGCGTTCCCGTCGCTCGACGAGCAGGCTAAGGCCAAGGAAGCTATCAGCAAGAACTGGGACGCCACTGTCGGCGCCAACGTCAAGTAAGACTTGAAATCCACCGGGCGGCCGCGAGGCCGCCCGGTCCTTCCTCGAAGACGGTAGCCGGCGCATGACCGATCTCTCGCTTTCAAATCAGGCATTCGCCACCAAGCCGGTGCCGCCGAAGGAGGCGACCGCCTTCCGCTTGCCGACGCAATGGATCGGCGTGGCGCCGTTCTTCATCTTTGCCCTAATGTTCTTGATCCTGCCCACGCTCTATCTCGTCGTGGGAGCCTTCCGGAACGGTGAAGGCGGGTTCACGCTCGACAATATTCTGCAGCTGGTCAGCGATCCGTCGATCAGCAATTCCTACTGGTCTTCGATCAAGATCAGTTTCTGGTCGGCCATCATCGGGGCGTTTGCCGGGCTCGCCATCGCGATCGCGATCGTGCGCGGCGGACTGCCAAGCTGGACGCGCTCCGCGACCCTGACGTTTTCGGGCGTCGCCTCGAATTTTGCCGGCTTGCCGCTCGCCTTCGCGTTCCTGGCTACGCTCGGCC
>NZ_RZRA01001158.1:0-1493 GCF_003998945.1 Mesorhizobium sp. M7A.F.Ca.CA.003.01.2.1
GTCCAGCCGAGCTCGGCGCGGGCGAGATCCGAATTGGCGACAACCGCCGCGGCGTCGCCAGGGCGGCGATCACCCATCTTCACCTCGAAATCATGGCCAAAGGCGCGGCGCACGCTGTCGATGACCTCCAGCACCGAATAGCCATGGCTGTAGCCGCAATTGGCGACGAGGCTCTGTCCCCCGGCGCGCAGCCGCTGCAAAGCCAGGCGATGCGCCGCCGCCAGGTCGCTGACATGGATGTAGTCGCGCATGCAGGTGCCGTCCGGCGTAGGATAATCGGTGCCGAACACCTGCATGAACGGCCGCTTGCCGAGTGCCGTCTCGCAGGCGACCTTGATCAGATGGGTTGCGCCCGGCGTCGACTGGCCGGTGCGGCCCTTCGGGTCGGCGCCGGCGACGTTGAAGTAGCGCAGCGCCGTATAGCGCAGGCCATGCGCGATCGACGCGTCGCGCAGCATCCACTCACTCATCAGCTTGGACAGGCCATAGGGCGATTCCGGCGCCAGGCGGGCGTCCTCGCGCACCGGCTCCAGCCCGGCGCCGCCGTAGACGGCGGCGGTCGAGGAAAAGATGAAATTGGGCACGCCTTCGCGCACCGCGGTTTCGATCAGCGTGCGCGTCTTCGAGGTGTTGTTCTCATAATAGCCGAGCGGGTCGGCGACCGATTCCGGAACCACGATCGAGCCGGCGAAATGAATGATCGCGTCGACCTTGTTCTCCCTGATGACCGCGCCGACCAATTCCTTGTCGGCGACATCGCCGACGACCAGCTTGGCCTCCGGCGCCACTGCCCATTCGAAACCGGTGGAAAGACGGTCGAGAACGACCACGCTTTCGCCGGCATCCAGCAGCTCCCAGACCATATGGCTGCCGATGTAACCGGCGCCGCCTGTCACCAAAACTGTCATCCGCGTCCTCGCTTATCCAAGATTTATCGGAAACTGTCTCAACCCCGCTCTACTGGAAAGCCCGCCGCATGGCCATTGGAACCCCCTGGTAACCGGCATTGCCGGCCAGTGGCATTGTCCTGAAACAAAGTTCATCCACATCAAGGGAATAGGCCACGATCCGCGGTCGTTAGGAACAGGTCCGGGGCGTGGCATTTTGACCAAAAAGGCCAGGTGGACGACCAACGGGCCAATGATTATGATCCCGCGCAAAAATTGGGAAGTCGACATGAACTATCAGCGGTTCTTCGAGGAAGCGATCGACCAGCTCCATGCCGAGCGTCGCTACCGCGTTTTCGCCGACCTCGAGCGGATCGCGGGCAAGTTCCCGCGCGCCATCTGGCGTTCCAATGGCCGTGCCGAGGAAATCACCGTCTGGTGCTCCAACGACTATCTCGGCATGGGCCAGCATCCCGACGTCATCGCCGCGTTCCAGAATACCGCTGGCAAGATGGGTTCGGGCGCCGGCGGCACCCGCAACATTTCCGGCACCTCGAACCCGCTGGTCGAGCTTGAGGTGGAGCTTGCCGATCTGCACGACAAGGA
>NZ_RZRA01001159.1:0-1492 GCF_003998945.1 Mesorhizobium sp. M7A.F.Ca.CA.003.01.2.1
GCCGCATAGAAGGCGTCGCAATCGATATGGGCCAGATGCAGCCGGTAAAGCTCGGGATGACGCGCAAGCCGGGGGCTGCCGCAGCGCTCGCAGCGGCGCGTCTGGCTGCGCTGAAGCATCAGGCAGTCGCGGCAAAAACCGTGATCGGGATTGTTGACAGGGGCCGCCATCGCTGCGAACATAAAGAGAACAGAGGCAATGGTACGACAGTGCAAGGCCAGCGACAAGGCTGGCCTGGGGAGAACGCATGAGCACGACCATAGCGCCGCTTGCGCCCGAGCTTTGGGCTGAATTCGAGGACCTCTTCGGCAAGCAAGGTGCCTGCTACGGCTGCTGGTGCACGCACTTCCGGCTGGCGCCGGCGATGCGTCGCGAGAGCAGCCGGGAACGCAACAAGGACCACATCAAGGCGCGCATCGAGGCCGGCCCGCCGCCGGGCCTGCTGGCATTCGAGGACGGTCAGGCGGTTGGCTGGATGCAGATCGGACCGCGCGCCGACGTGCCCGAATGGAACAACCAGGGCAGGGGGTCGGCACCGGTCGATCCTGCCGACGCCACGGATCCGGCCGTCTGGGCGATCTCCTGCTTTTTCATCCGCGGCAAGGCGCGCGGCAGGGGCATCACGCATCGCCTCGTCGAAGGCGGCATCGATTTTGCCCGCCAGAACGGTGCACGGCTGCTCGAGGCTTGTCCGATAGATCTGTCTCGCGATTCGCGTTCGATCGGCCTGTTCGTCGGCTCGTCGCGGGTCTTCGAGAAGGCTGGTTTCGAGAGGCTGTTGGAACGCAAGGCCGGTCGGCCGCTGATGCGGCTGGTGCTTTGATCGAGATTGCCTGCCCGGATGCCGTTGTCGATCTCACCTTGCGGTTGCAGCGGTAATTTCATACCAGACGGACAAAGCCTTTCTTCTCGGTCAAACGGAGAATTCGCGTGAACCGTGCCCTGCCATTCGTGTTCCTTCTTGCGTTGAGTGCCCCTGCTCTCAGTCAGACCGTCGACAGTCAGGGTGCGAAGCAATTGTCCGACGACTTGTCCCGCTATGTCGGCAAGCAGGCGATCGACAAAGGCATTTTGAAGGTTTCGCTGGAAGGTGGTGCTTACAAGATCCTGTTCGATTTCAAGGCACTTGCCGCATCATTTCCGGACCAGAAACTGCTGAAGTTCGACTTCGCGCCCTATGCCCTGATGGTCAAGCCGCGCAGCGACGGATCCTGGGATGTCTCGATGGATTTCTCCCAGAGCGCCTCCTTCGAGTTCAACGGACCCGAAGGCCTGCAAAGCACTCAGTTTTCGATCAAGGACGGCAAGGGCTCGGGCGTCTACGATCCAAATCTGGCGGCCTTCACCAGCGGCACCAGTTCGATGGCCGGCATGACGATGGCGTCGAAGGATGCCAAGCAGCACATGGAGGCCAGCGCCGGCGCTGGCATCGCGACCGTTGCCGCGACCAAGTCGGCGACCGGGGGCGTCGATTTCACAACCTCGCAGAAGG
>NZ_RZRA01000115.1:0-8547 GCF_003998945.1 Mesorhizobium sp. M7A.F.Ca.CA.003.01.2.1
CAATAAGTCCTGATATCAACCGATATGGGCTTTGTAGGCGGCCTCATCCATGAGACCGGCGAGCTGGCTTTCGTCGGCAAGCTTCATCTTCCACAGCCAGCCGGCCCCTGTTGCGGCCGAATTGACCAGTGACGGATCCGACGACAGCGTGCCGTTGGCCTCGGTGATCTCGCCGTCGACTGGTGCATAGACATCGGACGCCGCCTTGACGGATTCGACCACGACGGCGGTGTCGCCCTTGGTCAATTTCTTTCCCGTCTCCGGCAGTTCGACGAAGACGAGGTCGCCGAGCTGCTCCTGCGCGTAATCAGTGATGCCGACCGTGGCGATGCCGCCCTCGACGCGGAGCCACTCGTGATCTGATGTGAAATAGGTCGTTGCCATTGAGATCATCCTTTTCGGTAGCGATGCGGTGTGAAGGGCAGGGAGCTGATATCGACTGGGATTTTCGTGCCGCGCACATCGGCGAAAACCCGAATTCCGGGCTTTGCCAGAGGTGTCGAGACATAGCCCATGGCGACCGGATGGCCGGCCGAGGGGCCGAAGCCGCCCGACGTGACATGGCCGGCCGGGTTGCCGTCGGCGTCGAAGAGCGCGGCACCGCCACGCACCGGCTGGCGGCCTTCCGGCTTCAAACCGACGCGCTTTTGCGCGGGTCCTCGTTCCACCGCGGCGCGGAGCGCATCGGCGCCGATGAAAGTGCCGGAAGCGCGGATGTCCTTTGGAATTGCCCACATCAAGGCGGCGCTGGCCGGGTCGGTTTCCGGTGTGATGTCCTGGCCATGCAGGCAGAGACCGGCCTCCAGGCGCAGGCTGTCGCGCGCAGCCAGGCCGATCCACAGCACGCGCTCGTCTCCGAGCAGCTTCGCGACGAGGTCGCGTGCATCGGCCTCCGGCAAGCCGATCTCGAACCCGTCCTCGCCGGTATAGCCCGACCGGCTCATGAACCAGTTCTTGCGCGGTTCGACCCCATGCATGAACAGCAGCGAGCCGGTCTCGATGCCGGCGCGGGAAAGGGCGGCCCAGGCTTCAGGACCCTGGATGGCCAGGAAGACGCGGTCGAGCGGCTCGATCCTGGCGTCGAAATCCGCGGCAAGTGCACGCAAATGCTTTTCGTCGGCTACGGCGTTGCCGGCATTGGCGACCACCATGAACCTGGCATCGCTAAGCCTGGTGACGATCAGGTCGTCGAGGATGCCGCCTGCTTCGTTGAGGAAAAAGGACAGTTTGGATTGCGAGATTTCGAGCGCGCCGGCATCCAGTGGGCAAGCACGGTTGAGCAGTGCCGCCGCTTCCGGTCCGCTGACCTCGAACAGCTTCATGTGCGAGATGTCGAACAGGCCGGCCTGCTCGCGGGTGTGAAGGTGTTCCTTCATGACGCCGGCCGGATAGGTCAGCGGCATCGACCAGCCGGCAAAGGCGCCGAAGCGCGCACCGGCGGCCATATGGATATCTTCAAGGGGAAGGTGTTTTGTGTCGTCGCCCGCCATGTCGTCTCCAGAGTCGCACGCAATCGGTCGCGAATGGCGACCAGTCCGTGCCCCTCTGTCTGAAGCCTGAGAGACTCGCGCAGCCGGAACTCTGTCAGCGGCGCTTACACCTTCGGCGCGGGGGCAAGCCCCGACTTTCCAGAGTGTCTTTCCCGTCTACGGTTCTTTTGCCTGAGAGATTTCGGGCGATTTCCCCTTCGGCGACAGCTCTCGCTGTTCTCTCCCGCAAACAGGTAGGACTCAAGACCCTGAGTCCTCGACGCGCCATCCATAGCTTGCGCGCGACGGCTTGTCACCTGTCAGCAACATCTAAAGCGCGTGCATGTCGTTCTTCAAACCGCGGCACGCTGTCAGGCGACATGCGTTGGCGACAAGTCTTCACTAACCACGCCGTTTGCCGGTTTTTCAAGACACTGCTGATATGTTGGCTTGTGTGACGCTATGGGGCCGGCGCTTGGCGACGGCGGACGGGGACGACAAATGGGCGAATTGATCATGAGCGCGCCGGTGGCCGGGCTGACCTCGAAAAGCCGCATCGCCGCGGAGGACGTGGCGATGTTGCGCCATGAAGTGTTCGGCGACGGCGTCGTGACGCGTGGCGAGGCCGAGGCGCTGTTCGCGCTCGATGCCACGGCGAAGGACAAATGCCAGGAATGGCCGCCCTTCTTCATTGAGGCGGTCACCGACTATATCGTCCACCAGGAAAAGCCATCGGGCTATATCTCGCAGGACAATGCCGACTGGCTGATCCGCACGATCTCGCGCGACGGCATGGTCGACAGCCGGACCGAACTCGAATTGCTGGTGCATGTGCTGGAACAGGCGAAATCGTCGCCGGCCCAGCTTTGTGTGTATGCGCTGGAGCAGGTGGCGCATGCCGTCATTGACGGCAAGGGGCCGCTGATGCTCGGCGGCGCGCTGGCTCCGGGCCTCGTCGCGCAGGCGGAGGTCGAGCTTTTGCGCCGGATACTCCATGCCCATGGCGGCGACGGCAACATCGCCATCACGCGCGCCGAGGCCGAGGTGCTGCTCAAGATCAACGAGCGGACTGCTCAAGGACAAAACGATCCGTCCTGGAACGAGCTGTTCGTCAAGGCGATCGCCAATTTCGTCATGTGCTCGGCCGGCTACGAAGCACCGACGCGCGACGTGGCGCTGCGCCATGACGCCTTCCTCGAACATGCCGATCCGGAAATCGGCGGCTTCTTCAGCCGCATGATCTCCGGCGGGCTTGCCGGCATCATGGAGGCCTACCGATCTCCTGGCGACATCGAAGCCGAATGGGAAGCCAAGAACAGGGCGGCCGAGGCCCTGGCCCGCCGTGCCGAGACGATCGATGCCGGCGAAGCCGGCTGGCTGATCGAACATATCGGCGTCGACAGGCCACTTTACGAGAACGAACGCGCGCTGCTGACCCTGATCAAGCACGCCTCGCCGGAAATTCACCCGGCGCTCAGGCCGCTGCTCGACAAGGTTGCCTGACCGGCCAGGGATTGCTTAATCGGATCCGGGATGCTGGTCAGATCTGATCGACGTCGACGTATATCCGGGCCAGGCCTTCCCGGACGGTCGACATGGCATCGGCGACACTGATGTCGATGTGGTCATGCATGAGCCTTGCGGCCGTGTCGGCATCGCGGGTTACCATGGCTCGGGCGATTTCGCTGTGTTCGGTGTAGGTTGTCGACAGTCGCCGGTGCTTCTCCACTTCGATCTTGCGAACGAAATGGATGCGCGTGTTGATGCCTTCGAGCATGCGCGCCAGTTCGGGATTGCCTGACAGCCTGGCGATGCGGATGTGAAACTCCTCGTCCCTGGCGGTCAGCTCGGCGCTGGAAAACGAGTCGGCGCGCGCCATGGTGAGCGTCCACCAGTCGACGAGCGCGGCGAGCTCTTCATTGGTCGCGCGCTGGATCGCCAGCCTGACGGAGCGCTCCTCAAGCACCGCCCGCACGTCGGAAAGATTGACGACCTCGTCGACATCGAAGCCGCGGCAAAAGAAGCCGCGATTGGTCTGGAAGGTGATGAGTTCCTCCGTGACCAGCCGCTGGAGGGCCTCCCTGATCGGGCTGCGGCTGACATTCAGCCTCGCGGCAAGCGCCACTTCGTTGATGCGCTCGTTCGGCTTGAAGCGATAGTCCATCGCCATGCGACGGATCTCTTCATAGACGCGCGGGCCGGTCTTGATCGGCTTGGATGCCAACGCCGCATCGTCGTCCTGGTTGCTGTGCCTGGTGGGTCGGAGCATGGCGTCGGTCAAGCCTTTGCGGCGCTTGGTTCGGCGAACCGCGCCTGTGTGGGAAGGATACCGTCGAGGGCGATCGGCGCAGCCCGGCCGGCGATCAGGTCGGCGACGATGCGGGCCGATCCATGCGCCATCGTCCATCCAATATGGCCGTGGCCGGTGTTCAGCCAGAGGTTCTTGATGTTGCGCAGGCCGAGGATCGGCAGATTGTCGGGCGTCATGGGTCTCAGGCAGGCCCGCATTTCGGCGCGATCATAGGCGATACCGCGCGGGAACAGGTCCTGCGTGACGCGCTTCATGAAGGCGAAATCCGAAGGCTTGTGGCTGCGATCATAGCCCGCGAATTCCGCGGTGGCGGTGACGCGGATGCGATCGCCCATCGGCGTGATGGCAACGAGATTGTGCTCATCGATGACGGGGAGTTTTGGAGCCAGCGCCGGGTCGACGATGGGAATGGTCAGGGAATATCCTTTGACCGGATAGATCGGCAAACCAAGGCCGATCTTGCGGGCGAGGATCGGGCTTTCGGCGCCGAGACACAGAACGTAGGTGTCGGCCAGAAATTCTCCCTTGTCGGTGACGACCCGGATGATCGCGTCATTCCTGCGTTCGATCCCGACGATCCTCGTGCTTGTCAGGATCTTGCCGCCCCTCGTTTCGACGATGGCCGCCAGCGCGCGCGTGAACTTGGCGGCGTCGCCGGTTTCATCGGTTGGACACATTATGCCGCCGGCAATGCTGCCGCGCGACGAAGCCAGCGCCGGCTCGCGGTCAATGATTTCCTGTGCGTCGACAATGCGGATCTCCTGGCCGTCGGCCTCCAGCAGGCGCATGTTGGCGACGCCCTTGTCGAGCGCCTGACGGCTGCGGTGGAAGTAAAGGATGCCGGCCGAGGTCCTGTCGTATTGGATCGATTCCTCCCTGACGACCGCCTGCAGGACCGATTGGGAATGGACCGCAAGCCGATGTTTGAGGAGGGTGTTGCGACGCGCTTTGGCGGCCGTGCATTCCCTGAGGAAGCGCAGCGACCAGCTGTAGAGATGCGGGTCGGCGGAAAGTTTGAAGCGAAGCGCCTGGTCTTTCAGGAACAGCGACTTCAGCAGGATTTTTGGCGCGGCTGGTGATGACCAGACGAAGGAGTGACCGGGCGCGATCATGCCTGCATTTGCCCAGCTCGCGCCCTCGGCCACCTGCGGTGCCTGCTCGAGAACAGTGACCGCGTGGCCGTCCTTTTGCAACTGATAAGTGGTGGTGATCCCGACCACGCCGCCGCCCAAGATCAATACGCGCATTGCTGTCCCGAAGGGCTGTGTTCCTATTGTCGACAATTCAATAGGAAGACGCCGATCCCTGTCAACGGTGAATGGGTCGGCGACGGACAAGCGATCCGCGCAAGCGCAAAATTCAGGCGTTTACCGGTTCCCAGGATCTGCACAGAGCCCTTGACAGTTTCGGCAATATCGCCGTTTCTATTGTCGACAATTCTGATTGGCATCAGGGAGGGGACTGCGCCATGGACGCCCCGGTTAGCCGCGCCGACGACACGCTTGTCCTCGACAAGGAACACATTCCCTTCAAGACCGATGACGGTATCGGCACGCGCGCCAATCTCGGCCTGCTCGTGCTGCGGACCGACCAGACCATCGAGGATGAATTCCGGTATGCGCTGCCCGCGCGCGACATCGCGCTGTACGAGGCGCGGCTCTACAGCGATGTCGAGATCACACCGGAAAACCTGATGAAAATGTCGGCGGTAATCCCGGCAACGGTGGGACTCTTGCCCGACGTCAAGTTCGATGTGATCGGCTTTGCCTGCACGTCGGGAGCGCTGGTCATCGGCGAGGATAAGGTTGCCGAGCGCGTTCACGAGGTGCTGCCTGGTGTGCAGGTGACCAATCCGGTGACCGCGGCACGCGCCGCGCTGAAGGCCCTGGGGGTCTCGAGGATCGCGCTGCTCACCCCTTACTTGGCGAAAATCAATCATTCGCTGCGGGCATCGCTGATGGCGCGGGGGATGGATATTCCGGTCATGGGCTCCTTCAACGAGGCGGACGACAATGTCGTTGCACGCATCACGCCGGCATCGGTCAAGCAGGCCATCTTGGAAATCGGTGCGTCGAGCGACTGTGATGCGGTGTTCGTTTCCTGCACCAGCATGCGCGTTGCCCGCATCATCGAGGAGGTCGAGAAGGAGTTGGGGAAACCGGTCACCTCCAGCAACCATGCACTTGCCTGGCATATGCTGCGGCTTGGCGGCATTGGCGAGCAGATTGCCGGAAAAGGCGAGCTGTTTCGCCGCTCGCTAGGCTAGCATCTTCAGCGCCGGATTTGCGGTGTGCAGCTCAGATCCCGCCGTACCAGTCATAGCCATTGTCTTCCCAATAGCCGCCCCTGCCACCGCCGACATCGGCAAAGCCGTCGACCAGTTCGATCTTGTAGAGATATTTCGGCATCTTGTAGCCGAGCTGGCGCTCGACGCGAACCCGCAGCGGCGCGCCGTTCTCGACCGGCAGCGGCTTGCCGTTCAGGCCGTAGGCGAGGATCGTCTGCGGGTGACGGGCATCGATGAGGTCGATGGTGCCGTAATATTTGATGTCGCCCGACAGGCTGCGGTCGATCGTGTCGAGGCAATGGAACATGACATAGCGCGCCTGCGGTTTGACCACCGCCTGGTCCAGCACCAGCGACAGCGGCGTGCCGGTCCATTTGGCTATGCAGCTCCAGCCTTCGACGCAGTCATGGCGGGTGATCTGGGTGCGGCTTGGCATGTTCTGGAGCTGCTCGCGGCTGAGCGACAGCGGCTTTTCGACAAGACCCGTCACTTCCAGACGCCAGTCGGCGAAATTGTTGGCGAGCAGGCCCTTGTAGACGTCGTCATCGGGAGCGGTGACGCCGTTCGGCCGCTGCGGCTGGCGGATATCGGCCTCGGTGAATTCCGGCGCCAGCGCACCGCGTCCGGCGAGCAGGCGTTGCGCCCGGTATGTCAGGCCATTGGCGTTTTCGAGGAAACTGCGCAGGCCGCTGCCGACGCTTAGCTGGCTGTCAAAGGCGTCGCAGCCCGACAGCATGATACCGGAAGCGCCAAGGCCGGCAGCGGTCAGGAATTTGCGGCGGCTGATCTCAAACTTCGCCATGTCAGGCACTCCTCTCGGCTGTATTGTCGTTCTGTGCGGGAGGATCGGTGCGGTACCAGCCGGTGATGATCGAGCGCAGCTCGTTGATCGGGCCGGCGGCCAGGATCATCAGGATATGGACGACGAAGAAGGCGACCAGCAGCACCATCACGGTGAAATGGATGGTGCGTGCCGTCTGCCGGCCACCGAGCAGATCGTTGAGGAAAGGCAGCACCGAGTTCATGCTTGGCGACATCGCCAGACCGGTGATGATCATCAGCGGCAGCAGCACGAACAGAACCCCGCCATAGGCCATCTTCTGCAGCGTGTTGTATTCGCGCGTGTGGTGGAATTTGAGCTTGGCGTGGTCGACGATGTCTTGCGGCAACCGCTTCAAATCGTCGAGGCGTGGCGCGAGATCGCGGCGGATGTGACCGTTGACGATGCTGGCGACCAGCCAGACGATCAACGTCGTGGTGAGTATCCAGGCAAAGAAGAAATGGATGACGCGCGCAGTGCCGAGATCATAGTAGGACGGGATGGTCGCCCAGGACGGGAAGGCGCGGGACGTCTCCTGGCCGGCCGGACCCGACCAGCCGAGCACCCCAGTGGTGTTGAAGCGTTTGCCGAAGATCTCCGTGTAGCCGCGCGGACCCGCATCGGAGTTCTCGGCGCCGATGGCGAAGATGGTGTTGTTGTAATCGAAGCCCGATTGCTTGCCGATATAGAGCTGCGGACGGGCATTGAAGATCTGCAGGCCGGACAACAGCATGAAGAACAGCGAGATGGCCCACAGCCAATGCGTCAGCCGCGTCCAGCGCGACTGCCGGTAAATCAGCGTTTTGTCGTTCGACGCCGAAGCGCCTGGATCGGCGGCGGATTGGCTTCTGGCAACGGATTCCATCGTGTTTCGTCTCCCGGCCTCGCGGCATGGCCTGCGCGCTCATTGTCCTCCTGATACGTCGCGATCCAAACCGATGTTTCATCCGATCACGGATTTATTACGGACCGCCCAGGCTGACGGCGAGATTGACGGCAGCGGCGACGATGACCGTGTTGAAGAAAAACGACAGGATCGAGTGGACAAGCACGACACGACGCATATGCGTCGTCGAGATGTTGGTGTCGGCGGTCTGCGCCGTCATGCCGATCACCGTCGAGAAATAGAGGAAGTCCCAACCCTCCGGCCGTTTGTCGCCCGGAAACAGCAGTCCGCCGACCGGGATTTTCTTCCTGGTCTCGGCATCCATCGCATCGCCATCCATCCAGTAGACATGAGCATAATGGAGCGCTGCCATGGCATGGATGGTGAACCAGCCGAGCGGGATCGACAGCAGCGCGAAGAAGAGCTCGATGGGATGGCTTCTGTCCTTCTGATTGATCAGCAGGAACAATGCGACAACGGCAACGCCGACGACGACAAGCGTCACGGCGAAGATGACCAGCACCGGCTGGTCGGTGGCGCGCGCATTCTTGCTCAGATACCTGCCGGTGAACTTCGGCATCTGGGCGACGACGAGAATGACATAGGCGGCAAAGAACGCGTTGGCGCCGATCGAATAGGCAAGCGGAGCGTGCAGCAGCAACGCCACCAGAAGCGCAAAGACGCCGAAGCAGGCAGACACAGCAAACAGCATGTG
Organism: Mesorhizobium sp. M7A.F.Ca.CA.003.01.2.1; assembly: GCF_003998945.1. Classification (NCBI taxonomy): domain Bacteria; kingdom Pseudomonadati; phylum Pseudomonadota; class Alphaproteobacteria; order Hyphomicrobiales; family Phyllobacteriaceae; genus Mesorhizobium; species Mesorhizobium sp. M7A.F.Ca.CA.003.01.2.1. Next base: position 8,489 of record NZ_RZRA01000115.1, read on the forward strand.
GCGCTGCATGGGTTTGTCTATCGGAGCTTCGGCGGCCATGGTGGTTCCAGCCCTGGATA
>NZ_RZRA01001160.1:0-1490 GCF_003998945.1 Mesorhizobium sp. M7A.F.Ca.CA.003.01.2.1
CGGCATGGCCGTGGTCGTCTTCCAGGTGGAAGATCGTGTCGTCGATCACCGTGTCGGCGTGTGCCATGGTGCTCATCCCGCCTGGCTGGTGGCTGCGAGCAGGCGTGTCCGCTCGTCCTCGACGCGGGTGACGTCGCTGGACGGAATGTGGAAGTCCCGGTCGTAATTGAAGGTATGCGCGATGGCGTAGCCGATCAGAGCAACGAAGCTCACGATCGCCAGCCACCAGATGTACCAGATGAGCGCCACGGCAAGCACCACGCTCAACCCAGCCAGAATGACGCCGGCTCCGGTGTTGCGCGGCATGTGGATGTCGTGGAAGCCCGTCAACGGACGCTGGTAACCGCGATTCTTCATGTCCGCCCAGGTGTCGAGATCGTGGACGACCGGCGTAAAGGCGAAATTGTAGGCCGGGGGCGGCGACGAGGTTGCCCATTCGAGTGTACGCCCGTCCCACGGATCACCGGTGTCGTCGCGAAGCTGCTCGCGCCGGCGCACGCTGACGAAGATCTGGATGAGGAAGGACAGGATACCAAGGAGGATCAGGAAGGCGCCAAAAGCGGCGATGATGAACCAGATCTGCAGCGAGGGATCCTCGAAGGTGCGTAGCCGGCGCGTTACGCCCATCAGGCCGAGGATGTACAGCGGCATGAAGGCGAACCAGAAGCCGACCACCCAGAACCAGAAGGACATCTTTCCCCAGAACGGATCGAGCCGGAAGCCGAATGCCTTGGGGAACCAGTAGCTGATACCGGCAAACAGGCCGAACAGCACGCCGCCGATGATGACGTTGTGGAAATGCGCGACCAGGAACAGGCTGTTGTGGAGCACGAAGTCGGCCGGCGGAACGGCGAGCAGCACGCCGGTCATGCCGCCGACGGTGAAGGTCAGCATGAAGGCGACTGTCCACATCATCGGCAGTTCGAAGCGGATGCGGCCGCGGTACATGGTGAACAGCCAGTTGAATATCTTGGCGCCTGTCGGGATCGAAATGATCATCGTGGTGATGCCGAAGAACGAGTTGACGCTCGCTCCCGACCCCATGGTGAAAAAGTGATGCAGCCAGACGAGATAGGACAGGATGGTGATGACGATGGTTGCGTAGACCATCGAGGTGTAGCCAAAGAGCCGCTTGCCGCAGAAGGCCGAGGTCACTTCGGAAAATATGCCGAAGGCCGGCAGGATCAGGATGTAGACCTCGGGGTGGCCCCAGATCCAGATCAGGTTCACGTACATCATCGGATTGCCGCCGAAGTCGTTCGTGAAGAAGTTGGTGCCGACATAGCGGTCGAGAGCCAGCAGGGCCAGCACCGCCGTCAGCACCGGGAAGGCGGCGACGATGAGCACATTTGTGCAGAGCGCGGTCCAGGTGAAGATCGGCATTCTCATCATGGTCATGCCAGGCGCGCGCATCTTGACGATGGTGCAGACCAGGTTCACGCCCGACAGCAGCGTGCCGACGCCCGCCACTTGCAGCGCCCAGATATAAT
>NZ_RZRA01001161.1:0-1489 GCF_003998945.1 Mesorhizobium sp. M7A.F.Ca.CA.003.01.2.1
GACCTTGCCGGCTTTGCCGCCGGCATCGTGTGGCGCGGCATGAATTTCGTGCAGATTCCGACCTCGCTGCTGGCGCAGGTCGATTCCTCGGTCGGCGGCAAGACCGGCATCAACAGCCCACGCGGCAAGAACCTTGTCGGCGTCTTCCATCAGCCGAAACTGGTGTTGGCCGACACAGGGGTGCTCGACACGCTGCCGATCCGGGAATTCCGCGCCGGCTATGCCGAGCTCGCCAAATACGGGCTCATCGACCGGCCGGAATTTTTCGCCTGGCTGGAAAAGAATTGGGTCCAGGTTTTTGCCGGCGGGCCGGAGAGGGCGCAGGCGATTGCCGAAGCCTGCCGCGCCAAGGCCGACGTGGTTGCGCGTGACGAGTTCGAGACCGGCGACCGCGCGCTGCTCAATCTCGGCCACACATTCGGCCACGCGCTGGAAGCCGCCACCCAATATGACGGAAGCCGCCTCGTCCATGGCGAAGGGGTCGCCATCGGCATGGCGCTGGCCTACCGGTTCTCGTCGCGGCTCAATCTGGCCAGCCCCGACGATGCCGCGCGCGTCGAGGCGCATCTGCGCGCCGTCGGCCTGCCCTGGCGAATAGCCGACATCCCGGGCGATCTGCCTGACGCCGAGGCGCTGCTTGCCTTTATCACCCAGGACAAGAAGGTGTCGCGCGGCGCGCTGACCTTCATCCTGACGCGCGGCGTCGGCCAGGCTTTCATTGCCAAGGATGTTCCGGCATCGGAAGTGCTGTCGTTTCTGAGGGAGAACCACCCAAAGGAAAGCGACCGGAGATGAACGAGCCCGGCTGGATCGTTGTCGCCGTCCTTGCCATCCTCATCGTGCTGCTCGTTGCCGTGCGCACGCGCCTGCTTGCCATATTCGGGTACGAGCTTTCACGCATCGAGCCGCAGCGCTCCAGCCAGGACGAATTGCGCGGCGCGGTCGACGATTTCCGCCGCGACGGCCAGGTGGTGCGCGAGGATCGCGACCGCGTCGGCGGCCTGTTCGATCTCGCCGAGCTCGAAGTCTCCGACATCATGGTCCACCGCACCAACATGCGCTCGGTCAATGCCGACAATGCGCCGGAAGCGGTGGTGCGCGAGATTTTGCAAAGCCCGCACACCCGCATGCCGCTGTGGAAAGGCTCGCTCGACAACATCGTCGGCGTGCTGCATGCAAAGGATCTGCTGCGCGCCTTGAACGAAGTCGGCAACGATTTCTCCAGGATCGACGTCATGAAGATCGCTTCGAAACCCTGGTTCGTGCCCGACACCACGACCTTGCAGGAACAGCTCAACGCCTTCCTTCGCCGCAAGGCGCATTTCGCCGTCGTCGTCGACGAATATGGCGAGGTCGAAGGGCTGGTGACGCTGGAGGACATTATCGAGGAGATCGTCGGCGAGATCGCCGACGAGCACGATGTCGACATACAGGGCGTCAAGCAGGAGGCCGACGGCTCCGTGGTCGTCGACGGTACGGTGCCGATCCG
>NZ_RZRA01001162.1:0-1480 GCF_003998945.1 Mesorhizobium sp. M7A.F.Ca.CA.003.01.2.1
GTCCCGGCATCGGCAGCATGTTCTTCTCGGTCAGCGGGGTGTCGATGAAGCCTGGGTTGAACACCTGGATACGCACGTTCATCTTGTCGAAATCATACTTCAGCGACTCGGCCAGGATGTTGATGGCCGCCTTGGTGCCGCCATAGGCGGCCGTTGTCGGCCAGCCGAAATAGGATGTCACGGAGCCGACCAGCACGACATGGCCGCGCGCCCGCACACGCATGCGTTCGACCGCAGGCACGAGGCCGTTGATGATGCCGAAATAATTGACCTCGAAGGACCGGCGAAAGTCGTTGACGACAAGATTCTCCCCCGGCGTCGAAATGTAATTCCCAGCATTGAAGATGGCGAGCACGATGGGACCGAGCTCCTTCTCGATCGCGGCGACGGTTCTTGCCATGCGCGGCTCGTCGGTGACGTCGCAGGGAAAGGCCGTGACGCTGCCCGGCATCTGCGCGGTCTCGACGACAAGCGTGTCGATCGGATCGTCGTCGAGCGCCGTCACCGCGACGGCATAGCCCTGGGAAGCAAGATCCCTGGCCAAGGCACGGCCGATGCCGCTCGATCCGCCCGTGATCCAGGCGACGCCGTGCTTCGGGTTGGCCCGGTAGAGTGTCATGCTGCGCCCTGTCGACTTGTTGGTGCTTTGCTCTAGCGATGAAGAAATCGAATGAAAAGCTGCTTTTCAACGTCAGCCGGAAAATGAGCTGTGGCGCAAGAGGTCGGTTTCGGGAAGCGCTGACGCAATTACAGTACCGCAAATGCGACTGGACCAGACAAATTCTTGCCTTGAAACTGCAGCTTCGGGTTTCTAGGGTTTCGGCGCACCTACACAAGGAATCCTGAATGCCCCGTTCTGTGATCGACGCGATCGGCAAAACGCCTTTGATCCGCCTCAACAAAGCTTCGGAACAAACCGGTTGCGAGATCCTGGGCAAGGCCGAATTCATGAATCCGGGCCAGTCGGTCAAGGATCGCGCCGGCCTGTTCATCATCCGCGATGCCGAGCAGCGTGGGCTGCTGAGACCCGGCGGTGTCGTCGTCGAGGGAACGGCGGGCAACACCGGCATCGGGCTGACGCTGGTCGCCAAGGCGCTCGGCTATCGCACCGTCATCGTCATTCCCGACACACAGAGCCAGGAGAAGAAGGACACGATCAAGCTGCTCGGTGCCGAACTGATCGAAGTGCCTGCCGTGCCCTACAAGAACCCCAACAATTATGTGAAACTGTCGGGGCGGCTGGCCGAGCAACTGGCGCGGACCGAGCCGAACGGCGCCATCTGGGCCAACCAGTTCGACAATGTTGCCAACCGTGACGGCCATATCCGCACCACAGCAGAGGAAATCTGGAGCCAGACCGGCGGCAAGGTCGATGGCTTTGTCTCGGCGGTCGGTTCCGGCGGCACGCTGGCCGGCGTCGCCTTTGGGCTGAAGGCGAAAAGCAAGGATGTGAAGATCGCGCTGGCCGACCCGCTGGGGG
>NZ_RZRA01001163.1:0-1479 GCF_003998945.1 Mesorhizobium sp. M7A.F.Ca.CA.003.01.2.1
GTTCTCGTACTGGCCGGGCTTGGTGTAGAGCTCGATCTGCGCCAGCACCTGGTTGGTGAAGGATGCCGACATGACGAAGCTCGGGTGGCCGGTGGCGTTGCCGAGATTGAGCAGCCGTCCTTCCGACAAAAGGATCATCCGCTTGCCGTCCGCGAAGGTGATCATATCGACCTGCGGCTTGACGTTGGTCCATTTCAAATTGCGCAGCGCGGCGACCTGGATCTCATTGTCGAAGTGGCCGATGTTGCCGACGATGACCATGTCCTTCATCGAGCGCATATGGTCGAGGGTGACGACATCCTTGTTGCCGGTGGTGGTGATGACGATGTCGGCGGTGGGGGCTGCATCTTCCAGCGTGACGACTTCAAAACCGTCCATCGCAGCCTGCAGGGCGCAGATCGGATCGACCTCGGTGACCTTGACGCGGGCACCGGCGCCCTTGAGCGAGGCCGACGAGCCCTTGCCGACGTCGCCATAACCGCACACGACAGCGACCTTGCCGGCCATCATCGTGTCGGTGCCGCGGCGGATGCCGTCGACCAGCGATTCCTTGCAGCCATACTTGTTGTCGAACTTCGACTTGGTGACCGAGTCGTTGACGTTGATTGCGGGGAAGGGCAGCAGGCCCTTCTTCTGCAGCTGGTAGAGGCGGTTGACGCCGGTGGTCGTCTCTTCGGTGACGCCGCGGATCGCCGCCTTCTGCTTGGTGAAGAAGCCGGGCGAAGCCTTCAGGCGCTTCTTGACCTGGGCGTAGAAATATTCCTCTTCCTCGCTCTGCGGGTTGGACAGCACGTCCTCGCCGGCCTCGGCGCGGGCGCCGATCAGGATGTACATGGTGGCGTCGCCGCCATCATCGAGGATCATGTTGGAGAGGCCGCCATCGGCCCACTGGAAGATCTTGTCGGTGTAGTCCCAATACTCCTCCAGCGACTCGCCCTTGACGGCAAACACCGGGATGCCGGCCTCGGCGATGGCCGCGGCCGCATGGTCCTGGGTCGAGAAGATGTTGCAGGAGGCCCAGCGGATATCGGCGCCAAGCGCCTTCAGCGTCTCGATCAGCACCGCCGTCTGGATGGTCATGTGCAGCGAGCCGGTGATGCGCGCACCCTTGAGCGGCTGCTTGGGGCCGAATTCCTCACGGCAGGCCATCAGGCCCGGCATTTCGGTTTCGGCGATCTCGAGTTCCTTGCGGCCCCAGCCGGCAAGCGAGATGTCGGCGACCACATAGTCCTTGCTACCCGTCATGGCAGTACTCCGATGCGAATGTTGTGCTTGCGAATTTGTTGCGGACACGCCCGCGCCGGTCGGCGCGTCCAAGGGCGCGAATTGCCGGCCTGACTAGCAGATCGGAGCAAGGACGACAATGGGATATAAAGAAATCTTTATCCCTGCATGTCTCTCGGACGCATATCGCGCTCTACCAGATCAGCATTCCTCGCCGAAGCGGGACGCCACCAGTTGCTCCAGGGCGTCGATGAC
>NZ_RZRA01001164.1:0-1476 GCF_003998945.1 Mesorhizobium sp. M7A.F.Ca.CA.003.01.2.1
GCATTCGGGCTGGGCTGCAGGCTGGCTGTGGTCGGCGGCGATTTCGGCCTGTGGTTTCGTCCTCGTTGCGCTGTTGGCCAATGAGGGTCCGCTCGGCAACGGCGAAGCCACCCGCGAGCCGGCACTGCGGATGGACCGGTCGTTGGTCAAGGTCATCGTCGCCTACGGCCTGTTCGGCTTTGGCTATGTGGTGACGGCGACATTCCTGGTCGCCATCGTCCGGCAAGGCGGCGGCAGCCGCGTCTTCGAGGCCATGGTGTGGATGGTCGCCGGTCTTGCGGGCTTTCCCTCAGTCTGGCTCTGGCAGAAGATCGCGGCCCGGACCGGCCTTTATGCCGCCTATGCGCTGGCGTGCTTCATCGAAGTTGCCGGCGTCACCGCCAGCGTCGCCATCGGCGGCGCCACCGGGCCGCTGCTTGCCGGCGTGCTGCTCGGTGGCACCTTCATTGCCATCACCGCATTTGGCCTGCAGGCCGCCCGGCAGCAGGCGCCAAGCGCGCCGCGGCGGATATTCGCCCTGATGACGGCTGCGTTCGGCCTTGGCCAGATCATCGGGCCGGTCGCCGCCGGGTTTCTGGCGCAGATGTCCGGCGATTTCTTCCTCGCCTCGATCACAGCCGCGATCGTGCTGGTCGTCTCCGGCGCCATCACATGGTCGGCTGCGCCAAAATCGCCATGATTGTGAGCTTGCTGTGCCGGGCATCGGGCACGGGCATTTTCTTTCCCACTAATGTGTGACTTTATGCCCGCTGTCGTCAGCTGATTTGTGCCTAGATCGAGGAATTCGCCACAGTGTTCGTATCCTTTTTCCCGCAGCCGAAGCTGTTCTTCACTTCGGCCGCCGTCTGGAGCCTTGCGGCGATCCTGTTCTGGTTCTTCGGTGGTGAACAATTAGGTACGGTTTTCGGATTGCCGCCCGCCGCGGCCGGCGCGCCGCCCATCATCGGCATCGCCATCCTCGTATCGAAGCCGTTCCTCTGGTTCTATCTCTATTTCGCGTTCTGCGTGCTCGTCTTCTACGCATTCTGGAGCTGGTATTCGCCGCATCCATGGCAACGCTGGTCGATCCTGATGACCGCGGTCATCCTGTTCTTCATCTATTTCAATGTGCAGGTCAGCGTCGCCGTCAACGCCTGGTATGGGCCTTTCTTCGACTATGTGCAGGGGCTGATGTCGGGGACTGGAAAGTCGACCAACAGCGAATTTTATATCGGATTGGCTGATTTTTCGTGGCTCGCCCTGGTCGGCATGAATGTGCAGGTGGTCAACGCCTTCATCGTCAGTCACTGGATCTTCCGTTGGCGCACGGCGATGAACAACTACTTCGTCGAGAATTGGGGCAGGCTACGCCATATCGAGGGTGCCTCGCAGCGCATCCAGGAAGACACGATGCGGTTCTCGCAGATCATGGAAGATCTCGGCTCCAGCTTCGTCCAGTCGATTATGACGTTGATCGCATTCCTGCCGGTCATGATC
>NZ_RZRA01001165.1:0-1473 GCF_003998945.1 Mesorhizobium sp. M7A.F.Ca.CA.003.01.2.1
GCACCCTTGCCGCGCGGCACGTAGAGCGCAACGGAAGCGATCGGCGTGTACCGGTCGCCGGCATAGGCGCCCGGCCGGACTTCCTTGAGCCACATCGTTTCCGGCTTCTGCTCCTCATGGAAATGCCTGATGTTGTCGATGCCGAACTGGATGCTCTCGACGACGTCCTTTTCCACCTTGTCGAACGCCGCGTCGAACTCGGCTTCCGACACCTGCAGCTCGCCCTCGGCGACATTGGCCTTGTCGAGTTCCCTGGCGAAGCGGATCAAGGCGGCGTCGCCTTCGTCCTTGACGGCCTGGATGATCGGCCGGACCTTCTCGACGAAGACCGTCAGATCGGCCTCGGCGCGCTTCAGCAGACTGGCGCGCTGGTCGGCATCGATGGATGACAAATCGTGGAAGCTGATGTCGGACATGGCTGCTCGTTCTCCTGGAACTCTTGGAACGCAATCACGGCTGGCGCAGGCCGGCCATATGCTGCGGGCCGACAGGTCGACCCTGAACAAGGATCAAAGCCGTCGAGAGGCTTCACTCGGCCAAAAGTATATACATGTCTATGTGACGGTCGCCAGCGATTTTTCCATCTTCCTTCCCGTCGAAACTACCGAGATAAACCTGCCTCATCAGATCGAGGCGAGAAAGCCGCCATCGACCGGAATGGACTGGCCGGTTATGTAGGCCGCCGCATCCGAAGCGAGGAACACGGCGATGCCATGCAGGTCGGAGAGATCACCGAAACGCCGCTGCGGGATCTTGGCCAGCATGGAGTGCTGCCATGCCTCGTTGTTGTAAAAAACGTCCGTCATCGCCGTCCTGAAATAGCCCGGCGCGATGGCGTTGACCCTTATGCCAAGCTCCGCCCACTCGGCCGCAAGCGCCCGCGTCATGCCGAGCAGGCCGGACTTCGACGAGCCATACGGCACCGCGGTTGGGATTCCGACTTCCGACGTCAGCGAGCACAGGTTGATGATGGTGCCGGGACGGCCGGCGTCGCGCATCTGCCGCGCGGCGGCCTGGGCGCAGAAGAACGCTCCCTTCAGATTCGTGTCGACGATCCTGTCCCACAGCGCCTCGTCGACATCGAGCGAGGGCCGCACCTCCTCCATCCCGGCATTGTTGACGAGAATGTCGAGACCACCAAGCAGGCTGGCAGCCTCGTTGGTGGCTGCGCGGCAGCGGCCGACATCGGTGACGTCGAGAGCGATGGCATGCGCCACCCCACCGGCCGCGCGGATGGCGACCGTCGTGTGCTCCAGCGCGGCCAGGCTGCGCGCCGTGACCGCGACGTCGGCGCCGGCAGCACTCAGCGCTTCGGCGATGCTGCGCCCGATGCCACGGCTGGCGCCGGTGACAAGCGCCTTCCTGCCGGAGAGATCGAAGAGAGAAGCGTTGCGCATGTGATCCTCCTGGTCGGTGTCGGTTTCCGCTTCGGCGTAGAGACTATCAGGTCAAGTTACATATACAAGCATATAC
>NZ_RZRA01001166.1:0-1472 GCF_003998945.1 Mesorhizobium sp. M7A.F.Ca.CA.003.01.2.1
GGGGTCCGCCCCCGGGGCCCTCCCGAAAACCCCGCCGCTGACGGCCGGCGACAATCTTGTCACCTCAAGCTGGGACATCATGGCCGGCAGCGTCAAGCCGGCCGAAAATGTACTGCTCTATGACGACAATGGCGGCCATCAGGGCATGGGCGCCGCCGAACTGATCGCCAATGCCGGCTCGAAACTCGAACTTGTCTCGCCCGAACGTTTCTTTGCCCCGGAAATGGGCGGCATGAACCATGTGCCGTACATGCGCGCCTTTCAGGAAAAGGGCGTCAGCATCACCATCAACACGCGGCTGCGTTCGGTGCGCCGCGAGGGCAACCAACTGGTCGCCGAACTGGCATCGGATTTCGCCGATGGCTGGCGCGGCGAGCGCAGGGTCGACCAGGTGGTGGTCGAGCACGGTACGTTGCCGCTCGATGATCTCTATCTCTCGCTGAAGCCTCTGTCGAAGAACGGCGGTGCGGTCGACTACGAACGGCTGGTGAGCGGTGGCGACATCTTCCCCAAGCGCAATCCAGAAGGCGGCTTTGTACTGTTCCGCATCGGCGACGCGGTCGCTTCGCGCAACATCCATGCCGCCATCTACGACGGCATCAGGTTCGGCTTGCGGATCTGAAATTGGGCGTTGCCAGGATCGGTGGCGCGCGGCCGGACCTGCGTACGAGAGCCCATGTACTTCGGTCTGGCCGCGCGCTCGCGCGTCATTGGCTCGTCGCCAGACAACGCACGATTCTGTGAGGGTGTGCCGCGTGGCGGCGTTCAAAACATTCTGGCGGTGGCCATGCACAGCACTGTCAGCACCAACAGCCCCCCGGCAATGCGCTCGCCTCTTGTCATCTTCGCGCGCAACTGCCTTTCCGTTGCCGCATCGGCACCGGCAAGCTGCCTGCTGGTTGAGCCTACCAGCGCGCCTTGCACGCCGGCGGCGATCAGGGCCGTCACGATGCCCAGCGCCAGCACCTTCTCCATCGAGCCGAAAACACCCTCGTGAAAGAAATACCAGAGCAGTATGCCGGTCAGGAAAACCAGGCCGGCAGCGCCCATTTGCGGCCGGAAGAACCGTTCCGCCCGGATGTCCGGGTCACGGCCGACCGCGATGGTCGTGCCCGCCCAGAATACGCCTGCCATGACATGAAGACCGATAACGACGATGTAGACATATTGCATGACCGGATTTCCTCTTTAGCCCGCCATCTCTAGATAATTAGATATCGAATGGTTAGATGTCAATATATAAGTCGTGCCAGTTCCATCCGTGCATGACACCGTCTAGGGTCCTGCAATGACACCCTTTGACCGCCCGCCAGTCGGCATGAATCTCGGACGAACCGCCAAGCTGGTTGCCCAGGCCTTCGATGCTGCCCTGGTCGAGGCTGGAGGTACATTGCCGATCTGGCTCACGCTGCTATCGGTCAAGTCGAGCAACCTTGCCAACCAGCGCGAGCTTGCCGGCATGATCGGTATCC
>NZ_RZRA01001167.1:0-1470 GCF_003998945.1 Mesorhizobium sp. M7A.F.Ca.CA.003.01.2.1
GACATAGGGATCGTCGTCGGGAGCATCAAGCGTTGGACGGACATCAAATGCGTTCATGTCCGGACAGCCTTCAGAAAGAAGGGATAGAGGCTTCCGTCGGCTCGGGAACGCTCAGTGTCGGTAGCGGCGCCCACATGTTCGAAAAGCGTGATCATTGATGAGTTCTTCCAGTCGGTGCGGCATCGCAGTGCTTTTGCGCATAGGGCCGCAACCTTCGTGCCAACTGGGAAAATCGTTTCGGAACAATGCGATCGCTCTGGAAGCGTTGTGTCACATGTCCGACATCGTCGAGAATCCGACAACGAGTGCTCCTCCTAATCACCGGATCAACCTCCGGCGCCAGTCGTGGACACTGTGCAGAACTCGAGAAGTGAAGCTCATTGGAGTGAACCTGGTTGACGCCCAACATCTTCGCTCTGGAGCGCTTCACGCACACGGATTCATGGCAGACACCATGATGCGATCGATGCTGTTAGAGACCAAGCTGGCTGCGCCTGTGAGTTTCAGCCGCCAGCTGGAAGCAGCGGAGTTCTGAGGAGAAGGGTGGGGGGCCCAAGCCCTGCCGCAATCTTGGCCTGCACCGTCCCCTTGATTGTTGTGGGTCAACGTCTGCCTGCCCGCTGAATTTGGCACGCCTTACACCTACGTCACGACCAAGACCTTCCTGTTGCACTTCGGCCTCGACACACTGCGGGATTTGCCCGATTTCGAGGCGATTGAGGTTGCCGCGCTGCTCAGCAAGGAGAAGCTGCTGGCGGGCGATACTCCCATCGGGCTGGTGAGTGGTGGAGGAGGTGAGGAGCGACACTCCAAGGCCAGGACGGGCTAGCGCAGCAGATACATGGAAGTAATCGCTTGATATGAGCGGTTGAGAGTCGAATCAGGGAACTATGCGATCACTATCGATAAGAGGTGGCAATATCGATCGTGATTGTATCGGGCCACTCTACGGCGAAGGAGGCGGCAACTTGTGTCTCCGACCCGAAACGATTACCTTGCGGCCATTATGAGCAAGCATTTGGCATCCGTCTTGACGACGTGAACGCGCCCTGCAGCGTACAGCTGGACGACGCGGCGCTGGCCGATTGCTTTGCGGATCTCGATTTGGCCAAGCAGCATCCCGCTCATGTCAGCGCCTTTCTCGGCGAGGTCCCTCTCGCCCAGCAAGTCGAGTTCGCAACCGCGCACCACATTCGCGGTCGACGAGATGAAGGCTTTTGCCGCCAAGTTCTCTGCCTGGTCCGGCGAAAGCTATCCGCTCGCCGCATAATGGCTGGACATGATAGCCGACGCCCGTCCCGAATGGCGGCGGCTTTTTCGTATTATATCGACCTGATCGACAAGATGCGGCGGAACAGGGGTCCACGTGCGATGCGGCCAAAGCGGATCCAGCTCTCGAGCGCGACTACGGGGTAGGTGTGGTCGCTGGAGCCGCGGCCGACCTCGACCTCGCGCCAGCCGGTCTTGCCG